>JAYTAO010000235.1:0-4288 GCA_043737435.1 Rhodanobacteraceae bacterium
AGTTCACCGACGGATTCGAATGCGGTGACGCCGGCCAGGGCAAAGTCATAGCTCAGGCCGCAGTTCATTGCGTCCAAAATTCTCAGACATGCGTCGGTAATTTCCGGGCCAATGCCGTCGCCACGAATAACGCAAATCGTTTTTTCCATTGAATTGGTCTCAAATTAACAGTTAAACTGCGATCTAGACTAACATCAAGCTCGTTTTTAACGAATATACCGCTTGATTTAGATAAGGTTTGGCCGATGGTAGCCATGTTTTGAGCAACAAATCTGAGTAAGCGCATAACCGGAGATTCAAAGTGCATCCGCCATATTTTTTATCGACACGATTTCATTTCAAGCGATTGTTAGCGATTAGCGCCCTTGCGATCAGCGCCAATGCTGTTGCACTGGAAAGCAATTTGCCCACCGTCAGCGCGATCCCGGCGACCGTTGTGGAAGGCGATAAATTCAGTCTGTTATTAACAGGCACGAGCCCTGACGGCTGCGGTCTAGCACGAGATTCGATCAAAATCTTAGCGGATGAGATAACTGTAGTTTTTATCCGCGGCGGAGGTGCTTTAGGCATTTGCACCGAGGGACTAACGCCTTTTAGTTTTCCAATCTCGATTTTTAATGCAGGCGAAGTTGCAAAAGCAGGCACCTATAAAGTACGAATTGAGCTGGCACCGATACAGCACAATAGTCAAACTGCTAATAAGCTTCTGGCGTTTGCGCTAGTGCCGGTTACGCCTCTGGGCAAACGCGCAGTCCTGCCGGAAACCGGCCAATGGAGCTTTGAGGAGGGCGGCACTTACGCCTCTAGCGGTAGCGGCGTCGGCTTTAATATAGAGCGCCAAGATCAGGTCATGGTTAATGTCAGTAGTTTGTACGGCAGCGATGGCAGCCCGGAGTGGTATATCAACTCTGGCAAATTGGTCGCCAACACCCTCAGCTCAGAATTATTTAGCATCAGCGGTGGCCAGAGTCTCTTTGGCGCTTATAAGCCAGTGAAAGAAGTTCAGTACAACGGCAATGTGCAGCTGGAGTTCAATTCGCCCGCGCATGGTACCGCTTGGTTCACCCAGCCTATCGACGAAGGCTTGCTTTCCGGGCTGAAACTGATGCCGATTTCGATTACGCGCTTTAACTTTGGCTTCGGCCCAGGCGCACTTGCGCTCAGCACGCGTTGGGCGTTAGTGAGCGAAGGTAATAGCAGCATTGAGGGCAAAACATTGGCATTCACCAACACAGCAAATGCCAGCAATACCGCGTGGAGCTATCAATCTGGGGAATACCGCTTGAATTGTGAGCTTCATGCCGCGCGACCTGCACTTTTGCCAAAAAGTTGTCACTTGACCAAAGGTGGCAACAGCGTCGCCAACTTTGATCAAATTGGCTACTCGCGTATGCGCGGCCTAGATTCTGCGGGGCAAGCGGTTAGCTTGTTTAGACTGGACTGAACAGGGCTTAGTCTGCACGCGGTGCCAACAACGCGACCCAGGTTTCTGGACCGACTACGCCATCGGCTTTAATGCTTAGTTGGCGTTGAATGCTGCTGACCCGCTCGAGCATGCGCGGGCCATAAATGCGCTGGGCTTTGGCGCCACCATCGCGGGCGGCAAGCAAGCTCGATAGTTCACTTACGCCGGGGCCAGCATAGCCGCGGCCAAACACCTCGGGTGCGTTTTTGGGCAATTGATAAATCGCCAAATAGCGGCCATTGAATTCTTTCGCGACAGAATTCGTCCAAATTCCATCGACCATTTTTAAAAGTGGCAAACGCACATTGGCAAAGAATGCCGGGCCAGCACTTGCACTTAAACAGCGTAGCTCCGCAGTGAAAATGCTAGGACAGCGCAGCGCACGTGCACGCAGTTCGGGAGAAGGCGCTAGATTGTTGGCGCGCAGCCAAGCGTCAAGCATCTGGTCCTGAGTTTGCCGCGCTGCACTTTGCTCAGGCGATACTGCAGTTGCTGCAGCATCGCTCGATAGCTGTGGCGCAGCCGTACGCGCAGCTAGCCTCGGAGCCGAGTTGAATCGCCACGCAGCCGCAGCCAGTACCAGCACTATCACGGCAGCCAGTACCAGCGTAAGCCAACGCCGCGTTTGCTTTTGCTGCCAGGCCGGCACCACTTCAGATGCGGCGCGGCGCACCATTGCCGCATCCACCAGGCTTGCGTTTGCGGCGAATCCAGCAAGTAGCGCATGGTCTGCCAAGACATTTAAAACGCGGGGTATGCCGCCACTAACTTGATGCAGCGTACGCAACGCCGCCGGGGTGAAGATTTTGTTGTTAAACGCAGCGCTTTCATCGCCTGCGACAAACAATCGGTGTTCGATGTAGCCCCTCGATTCGACCGCGTCCAAGGCGTCTAAGTGATAGCGCGCGGTGATGCGCTGTGCTAGTTGGCGTAATTCTGGCTTCGCTAACATCTCATTGAGTTCGGGCTGGCCTAGCAGAATGATTTGCAAAAGTTTTTGCGTCGCGGTTTCCAAATTAGTAAGTAAGCGAACTTGTTCAAGCGAATCAGACGAGAGATTTTGCGCTTCATCCAACATCAGCACCACGCGCCGACCTTGGGCGTGCGCGGCAAGTAATTCGGCGTTAAGCAAATCGACCAGCGGCTTCATCTGCCCGCGTGCGGCACTGACGTCGAGTTTGAGCTCCTCACAAATAGTTTCCAACAGCTCTAGCGGATTGAGGCTGGGGTTGAGCACCAAAGCGACATCAGTGCCGCTTGGCAATTGCTCCAGCGCCAGTCTGCAAAGCGTGGTTTTGCCGGTGCCGACCTCCCCGGATAACAGCACAAAACCGCCGCTACCGCCTTGCCCCAGGCCATAAAGCAGGTGAGCCAAGGCGTTACCGTGGCGCTCGGTCAAATACACAAAGCGCGGGTCGGGGGTAATCGAAAAGGGCGCTAGCGCCAAGTGAAAGTGTTTGTGATACATGGATCGGATGGTAGCGGATACTGGAATATATTAGATTTCCCGATCTGCGGCGTGTACTGCGCCCTAAAACTGCCTGAACCGGCTCGCGTATGGCCCGATTTAAGACGATCTGTTGCCCTTAATTACGCTCATGGTTGCCACTCCCCATGTTTTCGAGCTTGCCATGATGCCTAATTTACCTCCAACAAATCGCCAATCCTTGCAGAGTCCATTCCCGGCGGGCCTAATGTCAACCGGCATCTCAACAACTTTAAAAATGTTTCTGATTGGCGCGCTGGTGTTGTTGTTGATGATTCCGTTGGCGCTGGTACGGGGCGTGCTCTTTGAGCGCATGGGCCAACGCAGTGTGGCTGAGGCAGGTGTCACGGAAGGCTGGGGCGGCCGCCAAAGCATCAGCCCGCCGTTTTTAAGCGCGCGTGCCACGCGGCTGTACACCGAAGAAGTGGACGGTAAATCTGTCGTGCGGCAAAGCGTCAATGACTATTCAGTGTTGGCGGACAAGGTGCTGGCCAACAGCGTCATTGTCGTCACCAAACGGATGGTGGCAAACACCTACGAGCTGCCGGTTTACGTCGCGACCGTGACTATAACGGGTGAATTCGCGCCCGAGGATTTGGCAGGCCTCGCCGGCATTGAGGGCATCGACTTGAACACGGCGCAGTTTGAGTTTTTGACATCCGATGTGCGTGGCATGAGTGAGATCAGCGCCTTCACGCTGGGCGAGATTAAATTGCGCGCGGCCAGCCGAGGCAAAGCGTTGGGCCAAGGCAGCGCTTTAGGCGCGCTGATTAGCACGCCGAGCGCAGGCGAGCGGGCGCAAATATTGCTCAACAATGCCATCACTGCGCAAACGCCAATTCCATTTACGCTGGTCTATAAGTTAAAAGGCGTGCAGTCCTTGCAAATGCTGCCGCTGGCGCGGGCGCTAAATTACACCGCCTCCAGTGCCTGGCCCGACCCCGGCTTTCAGGGCGGCTTGATTCCCAATGAGCACAAAATCGACGACAAAGGCTTTAGCGCGAGTTGGCAAGTGTCCGAGTTCAATCGCAACTTCCCCCAGATTGGACCGCGGGACGCCGATTCCAGCAGCCTAGATAGCTCGGTTTTAGGCGTGAGTTTGGTGCAGCTCGGGGATGTTTACCAGCGCAATGATCGCGCTGGAAAGTACGGTTTTTTGTTTCTGGCATTGAGCATTGCGGGGTTTTTCTTAGTGGAAATAGTGCTCAAAGTGAAATTGCATCCAATGCATTATTTGCAAATCGGTTTGGCTTTGGGCCTGTTTTATTTGCTGCTGTTAGCACTTTCCGAGCGCATCGGTTTTGATTTGGCGTTCGCGCTTTCTGCGACTGCAATTT
>JAYTAO010000236.1:0-1626 GCA_043737435.1 Rhodanobacteraceae bacterium
ATCGCGCAGCGGCGTGTTGGGGTTTATAAACGCGGTGCCCGCCATGTGCAAACCCATCACCTCAAGCAACATTTGATTGGAGTTCGCCGTGCCATAAAAAGTACACGTGCCTGGGCCGTGATAGGACGCACTTTCCGCTTCCAAAAGCTCGTCGCGGCTGGCTTTTCCTGCGGCATACGCTTGCCGGACGCGCGCTTTTTCTGGGTTCGGCAAGCCAGACGTCATCGGCCCAGCAGGCACAAAAATAGTGGGCAAATGGCCAAAACTAAGCGCGCCAATCAACAGGCCCGGCACGATTTTATCGCACACGCCCAGCATTAACGTGGCATCAAACATTTCATGCGACAGCGCTACCGCCGTGGCAAGCGCAATGGTGTCGCGCGAAAATAGCGATAATTCCATGCCGATCCGGCCCTGGGTAACACCGTCACACATCGCTGGCACACCACCAGCAAATTGCGCCGTGGCACCGCGATTACGCGCCGCCATCTTGATCAATTCCGGATAGTTTTGCATCGGCTGATGCGCGGACAGCATGTCGTTATAGCTGCTAACGATGCCGATATTGGGCTGCACGCGGGCTTTCAGCGCAGGCTTATCGGCACCCATCGCGGCAAAGCCGTGCGCCAAATTGCCGCAGCTCAAGCGCGTGCGCGCCGTGCCCTGCTCGCGCGCCTGCGCCATGCGCGCCAGGTAATCCGCGCGCAAAATCTTGCTGCGTTCAATAATACGGTTGGTAACACGATCAACAATGCTGTGCATACTTATGGCTCCAATAATCCCGCCTAGACTAAACGCATGTTCGGTCTAGGCATAGGTGCATACGATTGCAGTCTGAGGGTTGAACTTGATGTGTTTCATCATTCATTCGCCACGCTCCAATATCTGCTTACGCGCCATCCGCTCACGCGCATCAATCAGCGCTTGATGCAGATGTTTTTCAAGCGCCAATTTGCTCGGCAGTTCCGTCCAATATTCGGCCACTTGAATGCCGTCTTCGCTCAGCTGCAATAATTCCACCTGCTCTCGGCTGGCCTCAGCGCACAAAATGTGCGTGCGGTTGGGTCTTTGATCGGCAATAGTCGAATCAAATGCGACCACGTCAATTGTCGTGACGCTGTCACGACAATTCCAAAATCAGGGAATTGCGCGGTAAACTGCATCATCCGCCGAAGGTTCTTTGCTTCAAAATTACGCCCAAACTCAGCGCTCAACTGCGCGCCAAACTGGTCAACCACGGCCGCACCATAATTCGCCCGCGCGCCGCCCAGCACTTCGGCATTAATGCGTGCGCCGATGCGCCAATAGAGTTGACTCAGTTCGGCATTCACCGCCGCGCTAACGCGCCAGCGGGCGCTGTTAATTAGTTCGCGTAGTTCAGTATTGATGACCGTTGTGGTGATTAGCGCGGTCATTCGTTCAGCTCATCCAAAGGCTCGTTAAAGTCATCAGGAATGCTAAACGTTTTATTTTGACTTTTACCTAAGCGCAAAAGGCTTCCTGGCTGTCTGCCTGGGCTTTTTTTCGCCATCTTGCCACGATGTAAATTTCAACACTCGCATGTAAATCTCGCTATCGCTGTCTATGGACGAACCATTTTAGTTTAGATCAAAACCATGGCTGAGC
>JAYTAO010000237.1:0-10514 GCA_043737435.1 Rhodanobacteraceae bacterium
GCCTTTGTTTTGGAAACGCGTGCGGATTACGCTGAAGTGCGGGAACGTCATAAAGACAAAACCGGCGCCAAAAAATTGGTCACGCTTTCTCAAGCCAAGCAAAATAAATTTGACGGCGAATATGCGACGTACACGCCGCCCAAGCCGAAGCAACTAGGCGTGATCGCGTTTGATAGTTACGATTTGACTGAACTGGCAAATGTGATCGACTGGACGCCGTTCTTCCAGACGTGGGAGTTGGCCGGGCGTTTTCCCGCTATTTTGGACGATGCCATTGTCGGGGTGCAGGCGCGCGAACTGTTCAGCGATGCGCAAAAAATGCTGGGCCAAATAGTCAGTGGAAAATGGCTCACCGCACGCGGTGTGATTGGGCTATGGTCGGCAAATGCAGTCGGCGATGATATCGAATTAGAAAACGGCACGGTTTTGCATTGTTTGCGTCAACAAGCAGACAAGCCACCTGGCCGCCCGAATCTATGTTTGAGTGATTTCATTGCGCCAAAAACTAGCGGAAAAACCGACTACATCGGCGCATTTGCAGTACAAACAGGCGGCACCATTGACGAAAAAGTCAAAGCCTATGAAGCGGCATTTGATGATTACAGTGCAATTTTGCTAAAAGCTTTAGCGGATCGCCTAGCCGAAGCATTCGCCGAACGCATGCATCAACGCGTACGCACTGAGTTTTGGGGCTATAGCTTAGAGGAAAATTTGGCCAACGAAAAGCTGATTGAAGAAAGCTATCGGGGCATTCGCCCCGCTCCTGGTTATCCGGCCTGCCCTGATCACACCGAAAAGCGCACGATTTTTAAGCTCTTGGATGCTGAAAAAAACGCAGGTATGACGCTAACAGAGTCCTGCGCCATGTGGCCCGCATCCGCAGTTAGCGGCCTATATTTCAGCCACCCGGAAAGCCAATATTTTGTGGTTGGCCGCGTTACCCTAGAGCAGGTTACCGACTATGCCAAGCGCAAGGGCGACAGTTTGGGCGATACCGAGCGCTGGTTGGCACCGATTCTGGATTACGATCCAGAGTGATCTGCCAAGCCCAGAGCGCGATCAATCGCTTCTTGATTAAAACCCGTGATTTTTGCCGCGCCAATCAAAATTAGCGGTGTTCCTTGACCGCCATCGGCACGCCATTGCCGGTTATTCGCGTCGCTAGCGGCAACGTCCACCTCAGAAAACTTGACGCCGCGTTCGTGGAAATATTGCCGAGCTTTTGCACAATAGCCGCAGTTGGGCATGACATACATCAGCACTTTAGCTTGGGTAGCCACGACGTCAGTAGTCTCAGTGTTGCTCTGGGCAACAGCGTACGGGAGAGTAAAGCCGAGGATGACAAGAGCTAAAAATAATTGTTTAAACATGGCACAAATCGTCGCGGATGGATGAAGCAACAACGACCTGTTCAATGCGAATAAGTTCAAAAAAACGTGGGAATTATGGCGGCGCTAGAAATCAAAGTCTTTCGGGTGAGCTATTTTTGACGCTGGGATAAATCCATTCTAGTAATGCAAGTAGAATGCAAAGCCACGAAGCTAAGGCACTCCAAAGTACATAACGCAGTTCTGCCGAGGGCGCGATGAAAAAGTACGGCAAGGTATAAATCAACGCGCTGCCGTAAAGCGCCGAAAAATGTTCGCGCAACCAGCTCGGGCTTCGGCGCCAGCGCATCGCTATAAGCGCGCCTGCCAAAATCAAATACCAGCCCGCGGAATAAACCGGAGTGCTACGCAAACTATCCACAATGCCGCGATATCGTTGGTGCGCGGTCGGGTTTGCTAGCGTCATCAAGGGGTTGTCTTTGTAGGCAACTATTTGTGGTGAATCTGCAAGCCCCGCCAAACCTGGGCCGCGATGCGTACCCAGCAAACCGCGGAAAAGTCGCATCCGGTGTTGCCAATAGGCAGGTTCGCCAATGACTGCAAGCCAAGCGCCGATTAATGCTTGACGTTGATTGGGCTCAATCGGGCCGACTGTTGGGTTGGCTACACCTGAACGCGTGCCTTCAAAGAGTTTTGTTGCGGAATAGGGATTAAAGGCGTCGACAAGCTCCTGCACTTGCATGTCTGCGCCGGTAAGATTGCTAGGAAGCTTATTAATATCAGTACTTACGCTGACGGCCTGCAGATCAAACATGAATGTCACAGCCCAGGTATCTAAACGCTGTTTCACTAATGTGGCGCGCAAAACATGGCCGCTAAACCACAGCGGCAATAACAACATACCGAGTAAAATCCAGCGATGGACTTTTGGTTTTTTTCGAAGCCATGCACTGCTCCAAAAAGTCAAACCGGTCCAAAACCAAAGTAAGGGAATTAACGCAATCAAACTGTTGTGTCGCAGGCAGGCAGCACCCCCGCACAGAGACATGATTACTATAAGGCGCCAAATGGAAAACGCATTACCGCGCATCAATGCGAATGCAAGCAATAAAAAACCGCCCAGTAATACATCCGTCCATAAATGCGGCATCAAAAAAACTAAAACTGGACAGAGCGGCGCAAGTACGGCGAACCCTATCGATGCGGTTGCGCCGGAGTTACACTTTATCGTATTGGTAATAAAAGCAAAACCAAAACCATACAACATGAAAATAACAAAAACAACGCCGAATGTGCCAGGCAAGAATTTTAATAATAAATGCCATATCCAAGGAAATAGAGGTGGCGCGACATCATAATATTCATTTCCACGCGCCTGCCAATACTGGAATGCGGAGTCAAAACTTAAATAGCCAGGGTAAACCGCATAAAATATTAGAAAAATTACAACAAAAGGCCAAATATAGTTGAAAGCTGATAAATGCAGTTTCACAAAGAGAACACCACCGCTGCCAGATTCTTCTGCACGACATAAATCGGGCGCTGTTTGGATTCATTAACTAAGCGTCCAAGGTATTCACCAACAACACCCAGCGCCATCAATTGAACACCACTTAAAAACATCATAGTTACCATTATTGATGCATATCCAGGTAAATCAACGCCGAAAATAATTGTGCGCAGCAAAATAAAGCTACCGAACAAAAACGAAAATAATGCGGTGGCAAAACCCAGATAGGTTGACAATCGCAAGGGTAAAGTAGAAAAAGAGGTAATTCCATCCAGCGCAAAGTTCCAAAGGCGCCAATAATTAAATTTGCTTGTACCTATTGTGCGCTTGTGTCGCTGATAGAAAATGGGTGCCTGGGGTAAACCAATCCACGCGAACAACCCTTTCATAAAGCGATTTCGTTCGCGCAGTTGCCGTAAAACCAAAACTGCTGATTTAGTCATTAGGCGAAAATCCCCAGTATCCTTAGGAATCGGCGAATCTGAAAACCTGTTTAATATTCGGTAAAAAGCCGCGGCAGTCATGCGCTTCAGCCAAGTTTCACCATTGCGAGATTCGCGTACGCCGTAGACAACCTCAAATCCCTCTTTAGATTTAAGCAAAAATTGCTCAAGTAACTCTGGCGGGTCTTGCAGATCAGCGTCGATAATAAAAACAAAATCACTGTCGATATAATCCAAACCGGCGGTCAACGCCGCCTCTTTACCAAAGTTACGTGAAAGCCTTATACCGGTAAATCGAGCATCGTCTGCAGCTAAATTTTCGATCTGAAGCCAACTGTTGTCCTGACTGCCATCGTCTACGAAAACTACGTTCCAAACGATGGACAGCTTTTTTTGAACGGATTCACCCACCAATCGAATGCGGTCAGCGCAAGCAAAAATCGATAGTGCTTCGTTATAAACCGGTACTAATACGCTCAAAGTTTGAAACGTCATAGGGTTATTTGTTGCGTTAATTTCATAACTAAAATATTCCTATCTTTGCTGTTGCTGAACATGGTTCGTGCACGCCCGCACTGTTTTTCGAGTTTAAAGAGCAGCATCGTCAGCAACAGAAAACTAACTGCGACCAACGCCGATTTGGCGCTGTCAAAACTTGCGAGGGTTGATCAATGGCACCACATTCAAATCAAAAATTTGCGTATTAACTGTAAGTGCGGCAAATTCGGGAACTAAGCGATCCAAGCAGTCCTTCAGTATCGGCTCGTCAAATCGACGTACCGCCGCTGCGATTCTGGCGAACTGCTGCGCCAGTTCTGAAACGCTAACTTCCCGTTGCTTGGCCAAGAAGATTTTTTCGTGCGCGGTGGAATCGTAGAATTCCTGCTCATAAAAAAGCTCTTCAAATAACTTCTCACCTTCGCGCAGACCGGTATAAACAATGGCGATGTCGCGTCCTGGCTCTTTACCGGCGAGGCGTATCATTTGCTCGGCCAAATAGCTAATTAGCACCGGCTCGCCCATATCCAGCGCAAAAATCTCCCCGCCCCGCCCGAGCACGGCGGCTTGAAAAATAAGCTGACAGGCTTCGGGAATAGTCATGAAATAGCGCGTGACCGCCGGATGCGTAACGGTTACCGGGCCACCTGCCCTAATTTGCTCGCGGAACAATGGCACCACGGAGCCCGCAGAATCCAGGACGTTGCCAAAACGAACGGTAACAAAGCGCGTGCCGCCATGCGCTGCAACCATACGGCAGGCCAGCTCGGCGGCACGTTTACTGGCACCCATCACGTTCGCCGGATTCACCGCTTTGTCAGTGGAAATCAGCACGAATATTTCACAACCGCAATCGCGCACGGCTTGCGCCAGCGTCAAAGTTCCTAAGACGTTATTTCGCAATGCCTCGCGCGTCTGCTGTTGCAACATCGGCACATGTTTGAAAGCGGCGGCGTGGAACACAACCTCGGGCTTGGTTTGCAAAATCACGTGATTGCAAGTCGCTGCGTCACCGACGTCGCCAAGATAGACATTGAGCTGCAGCTCGGGAAATGCCGCTTTCAATTCCCGTTCGATCTGATATAGGTTGAATTCACTCAGCTCCAAAACCGTCAAGCTAGCACAGCCTAAGCGTGCCGATTGACGACAAAGCTCAGCGCCGATGGAGCCGCCGCCGCCGGTAACTAATATCCGTTTCCCAGCCAACTGTTGTCGAATTGCGGTCCAGTCCAGCTGCACCGGTTCACGCCCCAACAGATCCTCAATTGCCACTTCCTTGAGCGTGTTGAACTGTGATCGGCCGGAAACCACATCCTGCAAACGCGGCACCATGCGAAACGGCAAACCGCTGCGTTCACAGCATTCCACCACCGCCTGCATTTTCTCCCGATTAATCGAGGGCATCGCAATCAGCAGCATTTCTGCGGCCACTTCGGGCACCAAACGCCCCAAATCACTCAAGCGACCTAATACCGGAATGCCATGCACTCGCGCACCGGTCAGCGATTGATCATCATCTAAAAACCCTACCGGTAGATATTGCCCCGCGGTGCGCAGGTCGCGAACCAACAACTCCCCGGCCCGGCCAGCACCAAGAACCAATACGCGTTTACGTTCCGAGCCCGCATATAAATCTAATCGATGATCCTTCCAATAGCGATACATCAACCGGGGGCCACCCAGCAATACCGTCAACAGCACTGGATAAAATAGTAAAGTTGTACGCGGCGTATTGCTCAGTCGGTCAAACAAAAACAGTGCGGTTCCAACAGCCGCAGATCCCAATAGTGCCGCACGCGCAATATTGTACAAATCCGGCAAGCTGGCAAAACGCCAAAGCCCGCGATATAGGCCAGTCCACCAAAGCACCATCCCTTGAAGCAACATGACAAGTGTAATTTCAGCAAGTTTGAGCGCCTTCATGCTGCTCATGGGCTCAAAACTTAACCGAAACGCTTTTGCCAAATACCATGCAAGCGCAACCATGAGCAAATCGTGCAGTACAACCGCAATACGCGGATGAAATAGCAAAAATTTAAAGCGCTCAACAAGCCTCACGCAGCGTTCTCGCCGTTAAATTTTTTGTGCCGAACGCGATGCGTACGCAAAACTCTGAGCCGCAAAAAACTCCACATGAGCCATGAAAACACAGCCCAAATACCGGTCAAATAGCATGCGTGTAGACTCGTTTGCATCGTAATCCAGCGCGCCATTAGAAAACTTAGGCAAGCATAGACCAGATAATTAACCAAGAGTTTCGTGTCACTTAAACCGTTTCGCGCCAGCATTTGATACAGGTGTTGGCGATGCGCGCGCCACACGGGCTTACCTTGGACAATGCGCAAAATCAGCGTCAAGGTAGGGTCCGCAATCATGCTGCTCATCGCGACCAAAACGGCAAGCAGCTGTACTAATGATTTTTGTGCTGCCTGCAGCAGCAGCCAAGCGAGGCATGCTCCGATCAAATAGCTGCCCACATCGCCCATGAATATTTTTGCGCGCGGAAAATTGAACGGCAAAAAACCTAACCAAAGTCCGGCCATTGGCACCGCCAACACTTTGTGCACCCCAAAGATTGGCAATGCAAATAAGAAGAGGACGAAGTTCCCGGCAAGCAAGCCATTGCGCCCATCGAAAAAATTTGCCGCATTTACTAGCCAAACAGCGATTAAAATTAACGCTAAGCGCACCAAAAAAACCGGACCGTCCGGCCAGACATCGCCTAAGCCGTACGCCGCGAAGCCACAAAATGCAAATTGGAGCGCCATCCTTAAAAATGCAGGCTGTGGAAATAAGTCATCCAGCAAACCAAGCCCAGCAAGCGCGGTTAATAGCCATAGCTCATGCCCTGGATGCAAATAGACCACGCATAACGTAACTAACGCGATACCCAGCGCGCCAGCACGCGGGGTCGGGACACAGTGCGTATGCCGAGCACCCGGCGCATCAACTCGACCAATTTTTCGCATCACGACCAGACTCATGCCAGTGCCTAGCAAGCCCAGCACAAGCGCGAAGAAAAATTGCGTCGATGGTGACAAAGTTAGCGGCAAATCGGCCAATCAAATAGCAACCAGCGGTTTAATTGTGCCCCAACCTTTACAGCTCGGGCATTGCCAGTGCTGCTGCACCATGCCAAAACCACACTGCGAACAACGGTGGCTCAGCGCAGATCCACTAGCTTGAGTGAGCGAATCGAACATAAAACTTAGGTCCATGCCTTCTCCAGAGTTGGATTGATTGCTGGGGCAAGGCCGAATTTTTAGCCAGCGAGCCAATACCCGCGCGCTAGGTTTCAATTGTAGTCGCTGCTGCAGCAGGTTGGCAGCTTCCATCTCAGGCAGCGTTTCCGCACGCGCAAGCAGCGCATCACTGCCGCGTTCTATCAGCGAAAATTGCTCCAAAAGGGCATCAGCGGTGGCGCTAGACAACACGCGCAATTTCGCCAGTATCGGCAAGGTCTCCGGAATAAAAAGCACGTCGCTTTCGATAACATGGCGCAACGACGTCTGCGCCGCCTGCACGTCGCAACGTTTGATCGCGCGCTCGGCTTGCATCAACGCCACGCGCACAGAATCTGGATCCGCCAATTTCGCCAATGACAGCGACGCGTCGAACGCGTCGACATTTGCAAATTTGTCCCTGTTCACTTCTCCAGCTGCGTCATGGAGCGCCGATGTCGCCGCCAAGGCCGCTTCGCAGTGAAAATGCGAAATGAGTTTCCCCATCGGCTCCAGCGTTAGCCGTTCGTACTCTGACGCGGCGCGAACGGCTTTACTCCATTCCCGCTCTTGTTCGTAAATTCCAATCAATTGTTTTAACGCCCGAGCACTTTGCGCATCTATTGCAAGCAGCTCGTCAAAAAGCGCTTCGGCGCGGTCTAACAGGCCGGCTCGTACGAAATCATCGCCTAGCTCAAGCAGCGCGACGGTACGCTGCTCGGTGGTCAACATCGCCCGAACCGATAAGTCTTGATGCAAGCGAATTGCGCGCTCCAGTTCACCGCGCCGCCGGAATAAATTACCGAGTGCAAGCTGGGTATCGAAGCGGTCAGTATCATCATCGGCGATGCGCTCAAACAAGGCGATGGCCTGATCTTGTTCTTCATTAAGTAAGTGATTCAGGCCTTGAAAGTACTGTTTCGACAGTAAGTCCACGCGCTGTCCACTTGATTTTTCGCCACCACGTCGCCCCAACACATAGCCGCTGAGTGATGCAACCGGCAGCAGCAGAATTGCAAGTTCAGGCCAATTCATGGGTTTCCTTGGGGGAACAGCCGCAAGGTTAATTACCAGCGACGCTTTTTGCAGCCTCGCATTGAAGTTTGAGCTGCGTTTTCAATTTTGGCACGAATGCCAGATAAGCGCCGGCAACCCCGGCCAGCGCACCGATCACTAAAAAGCCAAGTAAAGCAACACCTAACGGCAAGTTCCATTTTGAAAATACAAAATCTAGCTCGACCATAGCGCCGTTAAAAGCGCCAAAAACCGCCGCTGTGGATAATATAAAAAACAAAAAAATGCGGGAGAGCAGTTGCATTAGTGTTTCGCAGCTACGCCAACGACGTCTATCTTACGTCGGCGGCCTTTGGGCTTGATATCAGCAACCACCCCGTTCGCCCGGTCGCGCAATTCTTTGCCTGGCTTAAAGTGCGGCACGCTTTTACCGGGTAACGATACGGTCGCGCCGGTTTTTGGGTTTCTTCCCACGCGGGCCGGGCGAAAATTGACTGAAAAACTGCCGAAACCTCGAATTTCGACCCGATCACCCCGCTCTAAAGCGTCGCTGAGCTGATCTAGAACTGACTTCACAGAAAGCTCAACATCCATAAAACCAAGGTGCGTTTGCTTTGCGGCAATCGCGTCGATCAATTCAGATTTGGTCATCGAAAGCCTCGTCGACACATCTAAAGTTCTTTGCTGTAAGCAAGGGGCGGCAAGTCAATACTGCGTCTTAGTGAAACCGTTAGCGACAACGCTTCGGCGCTGTCGCTAACGTCAGTCAACCCAAGCTTAGCGCTTTAACGCGCCCATTAATGCACCAAGTTTCGTGCTACCGGTCGCTGCGGACTGATAATCATCCATCGCTTCAGTCAGCTCTGCTTCATCTTTGGCGCGAATCGAAAGCTGCATGGTGCGGCCTTTGCGATCCATGCCAATAAACTTAGCTTCGATTTCCTGGCCAACTTTTAGGTGTTGTGTGGCATCGTCAACGCGATCACGCGAAATATCCGAGGCGCGCACGTAGCCTTCCACGCCGTCGATCAATTCGATCGTGGCACCACGAGCATCAACTTCTTTGACGGTACCCTTGAGCACGGACCCCTTAGGATTGCTCGCCATGTAGGAACCAAATGGATCTTGCTCAAGCTGCTTTAAGCCCAGTGAAATGCGCTCCCGCTCTGGGTCGACGGCAAGAACCACGGCTTCCATGCGGTCACCTTTCTTGTAGTTACGTACCAAATCTTCGCCTGGAGCTGCCCATGAAATGTCGGACAAGTGCACTAAGCCATCGATACCGCCGTCGAGACCGATGAAGATGCCGAAATCGGTGATCGATTTAATGTTGCCACCGACTTTATCGCCCTTCTTGAAGTTGCCAGCAAAGGCTTCCCAAGGATTCGACATACATTGCTTCATGCCCAAGCTGATACGGCGACGCTCTTCGTCGATATCTAACACCATGACTTCGGTGTCGTCACCAATTTGCACGACTTTGCCTGGATTGACGTTCTTGTTGGTCCAGTCCATTTCGGAAACGTGGACCAAACCTTCAACGCCCGCTTCCAACTCGACAAAACAACCGTATTCGGTAACGTTGCTGATTTTGCCGAATGCACGCGTACCGGCCGGGTAGCGACGGGCGATATTGACCCATGGATCTTCGCCCATTTGTTTCAGGCCAAGGCTGACGCGGTTGCGATCTTTGTCGAAGCGCAGGACACGAACTTCCAACTCGTCGCCGACATTGACAACTTCGGATGGATGGCGCACGCGTTTCCAGGCCATGTCGGTAATATGCAACAAACCGTCAATGCCGCCAAGATCGACGAAAGCGCCGTAATCGGTGAGGTTCTTAACGGTGCCCTTAAGAATGGCACCTTCTTGGAGCTTCTCGACCAATTGCTCACGGTCAGCGCTGAATTCGGTTTCCACAACCGCACGGCGGCTCACCACAACGTTGTTACGCTTGCGATCAAGCTTAATAATTTTAAATTCCAGCTCTTTGCCTTCCAAAAACACCGGGTCGCGCACTGGACGGACATCGACAAGAGAGCCAGGCAAAAACGCACGAATTTCTTTGATATCGACGGTAAAACCGCCTTTGACCTTGCCACTGATTTTGCCCATAACGCTTTGACCAGCGTTAAGCACAACTTCCAGCTCGTCCCAAACCAACGAACGCTTGGCTTTTTCACGGCTGAGCTTGGTTTCGCCGAAACCGTCTTCGATCGCTTCTAAGGCAACCTTTACTTCATCGCCTACGGAAACTTCGCATTCGCCTTTTTCATTGCGAAACTGCTCAATAGGCAACACCGCTTCGGATTTTAGGCCGGCATTAATCACCACGGAATCGTTACGAATTTCGATCACGATACCGGAAATGATGGCACCCGGACGGAGTTTGCTTAAGCGCTCAGACTGTTCAAATAATTCGGCAAAACTTTCAGACATGATATTTTCCAATGACGGGCTTGGCAGGATGCCTTCCCGTAACTTGCTAAGGTTGAATGGT
>JAYTAO010000238.1:0-1625 GCA_043737435.1 Rhodanobacteraceae bacterium
TAGCTGGCGTGTCGACCACGCGAGACTTGTCTACCGTACCGCTTTCGCCGGATTTGTCTCAGCAATTCGATGTCGCCATTGTCGGTGCCGGTTTTGCCGGCATTGCCTGCGCAATCGCCCTAGTGCGGTGCGATCCGGCGCTAAATATTGCGCTCCTAGATCGCGCGACTGCACTTCCCGCCGGCTTGCCTTTTGCAGGTGCCCGTGCAGAGCATCTATTGAATGTGCGCGCCGATCAAATGGCGCTAGACAGCACTCAGCCGCTGCATTTTTGCGACTTTCTCGTTAAGCACAATCTTGGCAAAAACTTTGGCAAAAACTGCGGCGACAGCAGCGCTGCGGTGCGTGAAGTTTTCGCCCCGCGTGCCCTCTACTGTGAGTACTTGCGGGAGCGCTTTATTCAGGCCCAGCAAGACGCCGCAGCAGCCCAAGGGCAAATTACGCATATTTCTGTCCAGGTCACGCAAATAGCGCCATCCGCAGCGCAATATTTGATATCTGGTGCGCCCTTCGCCACTGGCGAGATGGTGCAAGTGCGCGCAGCGCAGCTGATATTGGCCTTGGGAGCGGGCAATTACCAAGCGCCAATCGTGCATCCGCGTTGGCACTTGGGGCCTTGGCGGTTAACGGGGCTGCCAGCGCATAATGCTAGCGATACCGCGCTGATTATCGGCAGCGGCCTGAGCGGAGTCGATAGCGCACAAACGCTGCATGCTTTGGGCTGGCGCGGCGGGGTTCACATGCTATCGCCGAATGCGCGCCTACCTGCCGCACATGCTCGCAGCGCGGTGCCCCGCTGGACGCTTGCGCCGCATTTTGTCCAACAAAGTCAATCACCACGCCTTTTTTTGCGGACTTTGCGTGCGGAACTCGCTCTTGCATCCGCCGAAGGCATCGATTGGCGCGCGGTCATTAATGCGCTGCGCCCGATCACTACGACTATTTTTGCGCACTGGACACCGCGTCAGCGCGTTTCCATTCTCAAGCGCGCCAGCTCGCTTTGGCTCTTGCACCGACATCGGATGCCCAACAGCGTCGCTGAGCTGATCAACTCTTTGGAGCTATCTGGGCAGCTTGCTAGAATACGCGGCCGCTTTTTGGACGTGCAGGCCAGCTCGGCTAAAAGGCTGCGAGTTCGCGTCGGTGTGCGCGAAAATACGTCGGCGGAAATTACGGAAAACGTGCTGGACTATGCGCTGGTGATCGATGCGCGGGGGCCAAATTTTCGTTGTCAGGATTGGCCGTTGATCGCAACGCTGATTAAGGACGGCTTGTTAACACCAAGCCCGACCGGCTTTGGCCTGCTGGCCGACATGGATGGTCGCGTGGGTAAACAAATCTACACTTTAGGCGTTTTAGCCTATGGCGAGCGGCTGGAAACCACTTCGGTGCCGGAAATTCGTCAACAGGCGGAACGGATTGCTGAGTTGATTGTGGGCACGATTGGGATTTGACTCAATGCTGACCCTGCTTGAAGTTGTTTTGCTCGGGCAAAACAACTTGGCAATTCTCCTGTGCTAATCTTGCCCCGCAATCGGGAGAGACTGCCAACGTCACCTCTAGGCAGCGCCGAAGGAGCAACCGCCCCGGAAACTCTCAGGCAAAAGGACCGCTTGCAGCTCAAA
>JAYTAO010000239.1:0-1625 GCA_043737435.1 Rhodanobacteraceae bacterium
ACACTTTCGCCGTTGGGGCGAGTCATGCGCACCTGCTTGAGCGTATCTAAAGAAATAGTTTCTGAATCTTTGAAGCGCAGCCACATTGGCACTTCGCCGTTGTCGGTGCGAAATTCACGCATGGGTGACCCGCGCATCGCCACCTGCACGGTGCTGGCAATTTGTTGCGCGGTAAAGCCTAGGCTAGCAGCCCGCGCTCGATCAATTTGAATGCGAATTTCCTTTTGATCGTTACCTAAATCGCTGCGCACGTCTTTAAGTTCGGGCACCTTTGCCTGCAGAAAGCGCACAACGTCTTGCGATAGTGCCGCTAGAACCTCACTGGAATCGCCGCCGATTTGCAATTCAATTTTGTCGTCGTTATTGCCGCCACCACCGCCGCCAAAGCCGCCGCCGTCACCAAAATTAGGTTTGCCAATGGCAAACACAGGCATGGTTTTCCGAATTTTTTCCTGTAGCTGCTCGGGCGTCATTTTGCTGTTCGCTTCGTCGACCATTTGGATGCGTGTGCCCATCCCTTGATCGCCGATGTAGGTGTAGACATTTTCAATCTCAAATTCAGTCTTATTTTTCAACAAATATTGCTCGAACGTCCGGGCTGCCTTCTCCAGTTCCGGCAGCGGGTAGTTCCCTTCAATTTGCCAATTCGCGCGAAAGGTTCGGTCTACTGAGCCTTTGAAAAAATCAAACGTGATGAATTGGAGCGGGATCGCGGTGCTGGCAATCACTAAAACCATCGCACCAACGGTTTTCCAGCGATGCGCAAGCGTCCAGCGCAATAGCCGGGCGTAACTTTCCTTCCAACGCTCGACGACCTTAATTTGACTCAAGCCCTTCGGCGGCTGCACGCGCGCGGCCAGCATCGGAATAATGCTGACGCTTACCAGCCACGAACACAGCAGCGCAATCGTCAGCGGAATCGCAACGTAATAAAGAAAAACGCCCACTTGTGTCGTGCTGCCAAAAACATTCGGCAAAAACACAATAATCGAGGTCAGAGTGCCTGCAGAGACCGCCAACTGCACTTTTCGGGTGCCTTCAATGGCGCTAAAGCGCGAGTCACCGGGATTTTTTTCACGCTCTTGATAGATGCTTTCTACTACCACAACCGCGTTATCAACCAACATACCGACGCCCAGCAGCAGGCCCATCATCGTCAAAATATTGAGCGTTAAGCCAATGAAATACATCGCGCCCAAAGTCATGGTCAGACAAATCGGCACGGCTAACGAAACCATCAGTGTGCTGGGCCAATGGCGCAAAAAGAAATACAACACGAGTAGTGAAAACAGCGCGCCTTCCCAGCCGGATTTCACCAGTTCACCCAGCGAGCCTTCAACGCCCTGCCCTAGATCTTCCACGACGATCAAATTAACACCCGGCAATTCTTTACTGATGCGGTTGATTTCCGCCATCACCAGGCGACAAACCTCCACCAAGTTCGAGCTGCGCTCGCGATTGACGTCGACTCCCACGGCATAAATGCCGTCTAAAATCCGGATCGCATCCGTTTTTTGCGGCTTTAGACGAATTTCAGCGATATCGCGCAGCCGAACACCAGCATCCGTCACTTGCAGCGCACCGATTTCTTCCAGGGTGTTTAACTCCCCCACCGGCTGCACCCG
>JAYTAO010000240.1:0-1623 GCA_043737435.1 Rhodanobacteraceae bacterium
CGCCCAGTGCTGCGCATTTTTTCCAGATTTCGATATTGAATTGGCAACGCTTGCCAGCGGCAGTATCGATTCTACTGACTGTGCGGATATTTTAAACACACTGCATGCGAACGGCCATTTTGTGGAAAAACGCATGGTCAACGGGCGAGCAAGCTACCAGCTTCATACAATGTTTGCACAAGCACTACGCAATCGGCACGGCGAGCCAGATAGCGAAGCGCGCTGCTTAGGCCTACGGCATGCTGCCGGATTATTGGTCACAGCCAACCGCGCCGAAGCAGCCATTGCGTTGTTCCTTGAAGCTGGAGATTCTCATTCTGCCGCTGCACAAATATTGGCGATTGTGGAGACGCTGATTGCGCAGGGTCGCCCAGAGCAGGTAGCAGGGTGGATCAGAAAACTTCCCGATGATACCCGCGTATCTATGCCGTGGCTTGACTACTGGCTAGGGCTTTGCTTTTCTTACGCCGACGAAAGTACCGCGCGCGATGTGCTCAGCTTGGCTTACCAGCGCTTTAAGTATACCGAAGATGAGCTTGGCTGCCTTATGTGTTCCGCCGCGATGGTGAGTAATATTTTTACTGGTTGGCAAAGTTTTGAAAGCTACACGCAATGGGCGGCAACGTTGAAAGCACATTGGTCGGCCAATATGGTGTTTCCAAGCGCCGAAAGTGAGCTTCGTGCTTTTGTGGCATTGATTGGCCTGTTAAATTCTGGGGTGGACGTGGCGGTGGGCGCAACAGCGACCGATGTGACCGGGAGCGCCGAACGCATTGCCGATTTACCCGACCGCGCAGTGATCCTCATCCAAAGGGTTGCCGATACCAACGCACAACTTGCCGCAGCCGTGATCGTAATCGAATGGTTGATGGGCTCGCGCGACATGGAGCGCGCGATGTATTTCGCAAACTTCATCGAACGCGAAGTGCCCTACTCGCTGGCGAGCCCGTCGCGCCAAGCCACCTGGTTTTGGTCGCTTTCTCTGATGACCGCAGCAGCGGCGCAAGTATTGCGCAACCCCAGCCTGAACGATCGGGGCGCACAATACCAACGCACTGCGGCCACCATCGCCAATGACCATAATTTGGCCGCAATGAGAGTGAACCTTGCCCATACCGAAGCCGATCGCTGCATTTGGGCGCGCGACGCGGTGGGCGCGTGCAAGGCGCTGGACTCGGTCGACGCACAAATTAACGTCAGCCGTGTGCGCCAAATGAGTTGGCAAATGCAATGTCGCGCGCAAGTGGCGTTACTTTCCGGCAACTACAGCGAAGCTTGGACCGCCGTTGAATCAGCGCTTAAGCTCACCATCGCAGCCCACTACCCAGCACGGTATATGGCAGCCCAGCACAACAGCGCAGCCAATGCCCTGCTTTATCTTCGCCGCTATGATGAGGCGCTAGATTTCGTGGCGCGTGCGAAACAACAAGCATCGTTGGGGCACCGCAAGTTTTTTGAACTAAATGAACTATTTATTCATGCAATCCGCGCGCTTGAGTGCGACGCGCCACCTACCGCTATCGCCGACGCCACGAGCCAGTTTTTCGCAGCGCTACGCGAACAGCATCAATTAGCATTCGGCAGAATGCTCGATCCGCTGCTGGCCAGGTTGTGCGTTGCAGC
>JAYTAO010000241.1:0-10487 GCA_043737435.1 Rhodanobacteraceae bacterium
CGCATTGCGTGGATGCGCGTAATACTGCTGCGCCGCGAGCGAAGCCACGCCCGGCATACTTCCTAAAATTAAGACGCGCGCATCGCTGTTGTCGGTCAGGGTAAAGCTAGAAATTTTGTTAGGCGAACTCATGGGTGGATGGTGCACTACCACGCAGAATAATTTGCACGTCGTATTAAATTTAACTTTTATGGGGTTTGTCCATAAATACGCCAGCTTGTTAACTCGAGCCGCCCGCGTAAAAACCGCGCGCCTTAGCACCGACTTGCGCCGAAAATTCCCTTTTGTTAGTTTACGTAGCAAATCAAGCATCCGCGATTAGCGCAAAGAGAAGCTTTCATGAAGATTACTGTATCCACCAAGGTTGCCGCAGCAATTGCCGAGGTCTGGCGCGCTTATAACTCACCGGAAGATATCAAAATCTGGAATACGGCTTCGCCGGATTGGCATACCACCGCATCAAGTGTGGATCTGCGCGTCGGTGGCGCGTTTTCCTCGCGTATGGAAGCGAAAGATGGCTCCTTTGGGTTTGACTTTGCCGGGGTGTACACGAAAGTTGATGCACCACGACTGCTCGAGTACAGCTTTGGCGGCAGAGTCGGCTTAGTCGAGTTCACTGAAGGCGAATCTGGGGTGACCGTGACAGTTAGCTTCGATAGCGAGGCTAGCCATACGCAAGAGCAGCAACGCAGCGGTTGGCAGGCGATCCTCGATAATTTTGCGCGCCACGTTCAGCGCAGCCAAGTGCCCAGCAAAATGGGCACCCCGAGTTCATAACAGCATCTGAAAACAGCGCTCCCGGACACCCAGCAAAATGTGGCGCGTGTTTCGGCCAAGCTGAGCTACAGCTAAAAAGAATTTCAGGATGGAAGACCCATTCTTTTATTTTTGGCGGACTAATATTTATTATTGGGTGTTAACTAAAGAGCGCGACGATGTTACTTCGGTTAAACGCTTTGCCTTTAATTAGGAGCTGAAATGGAAAGCTGGAATCGGTACTTGCGTCGCCTGAGTCTATTGATTGCCCCGCTTTGCCTGTGTGCGTGTTTTAGCACAGCATTTGCGCAAACACCGCTGCTGGTACCCCCGTTCGCTAATCCAAATTTGGACATCGTGCGCAGCGGCCGGGTTGACACCTTACTCAGGCTTAGCGATGGCCGCGTTCTAGTCGGTGGGCTATATGACCGCTTAGGCAATGTTGAGCGCGTGGGCTGCGCGCGTTTGTTAGCGGACGGCTCGGTGGATGCCTCTTTCTTCACCGCAGCGGCGGCGAACAATGCGATTGCATTTGCGCTCGACTCGCAAGCGCGGGTGTATGTGATGACCTCGACCCGAGTGCTGCGTTTGCTGGAAAATGGCAGCACCGATACCAACTTTACGGTGATTTCGCTCAGCGTTGGAACCTTCAAAAAAATGCAAATTAGTGCTGATCAGCTCTTTGTCGCGGGCGCATTCAGCAGCATCGGCGGCAGTGCGCGCGCTAATTTGGCCAAGTTTGATTTAGGCGGCAATTTAGATATTAATTGGCAACCGAACCCGGACGGCAATGTGTTGGCCTTGCACGCGCCGGGCAATGGCTTCATCTACGTTGGCGGCAGTTTTGCCAATATCGGCGGGGCCGCGCGTACTAGCCTTGCGCGCATCACTTTGGCAGGTATTGGCGTGGCGGATTCCTGGGCACCAACACTGGCGCAAACATCGGCAGTGCCCACCGCCACTGCACTAGAAAGCGCGGGCAACGCGCTCTATCTGGCTGGCGAGTTTTCCAGCGTCAATGGCACGGCACGCGTACGCCTTGCCAAACTTGATTTAGCGGGCACAGGGGCGTTGGACAATACTTGGCTGCCCGCAGCCTCCAGAACACTAAGCGTGCTACGGGTGCTTGGAAGTTCACTTTACGTCGCGGGCGCAAGCAACGGTTTTAACTTTAACGCGAGCAGTGGCGCAAGTACCCTCAATGCGGTGCGCTTAGCGCGCTTTGCCAGCACCGGTAGTGGCGCGTTAGATCTCAACTATGCGCCGATAGTCGACCCCAGCGTCAACGACGCCATCGTGAATGCTGTTGAGAATGGCGATGGCGCTGGGCGCTTACTGGTGGCCGGGAATTTTTCCAGGCTCACTAGCGCCAGCGTGCGCTTGGGGCTTGCCGCGCTCAATGCCGACGGCACACTCGACACCTTAAGTGCAGTGCCCGAGGCTAGCCTGGTGGGCAGCATTAGAACGATGGATAGCAATAGCGACGGCAGCGTTTTTGTGCAGGGCGATTTTGTCAAAGTCAACGGAGCGGAGCGGCGCAACCTGTTCAAACTTAGCCCCAACTTGGTGGTGGACAGTCAATTCCGGCCAGGTGATTTTTCTTATGACGCCGCCGCGCTGCAAGCCGGTGTGGGAATTTTTGTCGCCGATAGCACGGCAAACCGCATTGGAAAATTGGACTTGAGCACTGGCGATCCCCTCCCCGGCTTTACGCCGCTGACTTACACCCAAGGCATATCCAAGTTGCAGCTCGCCGGGCCACATGTATATGTATTTGGCAGTTTTAATTTCAGCGGCATTACCCCGTCGATAGTTGGCTTCGGCCGTATCGCTACGGTTACGGGAAGTTTTGATGGCGGCTTTCGCCCAAACATCGTCGGTAGCGTCACGAGCGCTCATGTGGACAGCGCCACGCAATCGCTATTTTTGTCGGGAAACTTTAGCGCCATCAATGCGACTGCACGCACCGGCATTGCCAAGCTCAATCTAAGCACCGGCGCATTAGATAACACTTGGAACCCGCTGCTAGTCAATACTGTCAATCCCAATGTGACCGGCGTGGCGAGCGACGCTGCAGGCGGCGTGTTTATTACCGGCGAATTTAGCAGCATCAACGGTGCCTCCTGCCGGGGTCCTGCGCGGCTTTTGATCGCCAGTGCTGGCACTTTAGATCCGGCATTCAGCTGCGTTCGCAGCGTTCGCGCGCTCAAGCTAATCTTTGCCGACAGCGCGGTTTATGGCACCGAGTTCCTGCGGGTAAATCGCTTTGCCGCCAGCGGTGGCGGCACTGTGGATAGCAACTGGAGCGTGCCTGTAGATGCATCTATCGATGCGTTGAGCCAAGTCGGCAGTCGCTTATTGATCGCCGGTAGCTTTAGCAGCGTCAGCAATCAAAGCCGAAAAACCATGGCGGCGTTGCCTTTGGTCGAGCGGTTTTTGGTGACCGGTTTTGAGTAGTGCTTGTTGCGTGCGCGGAAGAATCATTCGCGACACGGGCCCGCAGGCGCCGCCGCAATCGCTGGACGCTTAAATTCGGCGCGCCGTTTTTAGTGCAGTCGCCAAAGCCACGATCACATCGTTATTAAATTAACTTATTTGGAATGCCGTTATGAAATTAATTAAGCGCCAATGCCGGTTGGGGTTTTACCCGCTCAACTAAGTCGGCGGCGGCAGCGGCGGCGGCGGCGGCGGCGTTTATAGCGTGGTTGTGACTAAAAGCAAAAAATTGGACAAGCCAGCTGAGTCAGCTAGCCATGGCTACCGATACCTCAAGCACATGCTCGCGTTGATCATTCACTAACAGCACGCCATCGCCATGCTGTGCGGCGTCCAGGGCCACACCATCTAAGCGATAACGCACTTGCGTAATGCTCATTCCCGGCGCATCAGACAACCCGCGTTTTATGTTGATTTGGTAGTACGTCTCAGCAAAACGATAGCGCATGGAATAGGCACTCCATTCCGCTGGCATGCACGGTGCGATGCGCAAGCGATCGCCAGTGCGCGTTAAGCCGAGTAATGATTCCAACATCAGCCTATAAAGCCAGCCCGCCGAGCCGGTGTACCAGCTCCAGCCGCCCCGACCGGTGTGCGGGGCAACCGCGTAGACATCAGCGGCCACCACATAAGGTTCGGCTTTATAAATCGCTAAGGCTGCCGCACGACTGGAATGATTAACCGGATTGATCATATTCATGACCTCCCAAGCGCGTGTGCTATCGCCCAATTTCGCAAACGCCATTGCCGCCCAAATCGCGGCGTGCGTGTATTGCCCACCGTTTTCCCGCACTCCGGGAACGTAGCCGGCGATATAACCTGGATGTTGCGCGCCTTCAGACTGACGCGTAGAAGTGTGTGAATCAAAAGGCGGATCCAGCAACTGCACCAGTTTTGCCTCGCGCTTTACCAAACGTTGATCGAGTGAATTCATTGCTTGCTGCACGCGCGCGCCCTCCCCGGCACCGCTCAATACCGACCAGCTTTGCGCAATCGAATCAATGCTGCATTCGCGGTTGCTTGAGGAGCCCAGCGGCGTACCGTCGTCAAAATAGGCGCGTCTATACCAGGCGCCATCCCAGGCATTGGCTTCGATATTTTGCTGCAGGGTGCTGGCGATGCGGCCGCAGCGTTCGGCAAACTCGCTGTCGTTGCGGGCCCGGCTGAGCACAGAAAACTCGTGCAACACTTGATAAAGGAAGAAAGCTAACCAAACGCTTTCGCCTTTGCCGTGGATGCCAACCAAATTCATGCCGTCGTTCCAATCACCAGAGCCCATCAATGGCAAGCCGTTGACGCCAAAGCGCAAACCATTTTCGATGGCGCGCACGCAGTGTTGATAAACGCTTGCAGACTCGGCCGAGGCTTGCGGCAAGTCATAGTAAGATTCTTCCTCAGCGCCCAGGGCACGGCCGTTGATGAAGGTTACTTGCTCATCAAGCACGCTGGCATCGCCAGTGATATTGATATAACGACTACAGGCCAGCGGTAGCCACAAATAGTCGTCCGAGCAGCGCGTGCGCACGCCCCGGCCACTGGGCGGATGCCACCAATGCTGGACATCACCTTCGGGATACTGCCGCGCTGCGGCGCGCAAAAGATGCGCGCGTACCAAGCTGGGCTCAACGTGTACCAAGGCCATCGTGTCTTGCAGCTGATCGCGAAAACCAAACGCGCCACCAGACTGATAAAAGCCACTGCGCGCTAAATATCTACAGGCCAAGGTTTGATACACCAGCCAGCCATTCGCCAGCACGTCAAACGCTGGGTCTGGCGTTTGTACCTGCACCGCGTTTAACGCGTGCTGCCAATATTGGCGCACGCTGGCTAATGCCGCGCGTGCCGAACCGGATTTGCGCATACGTAAAGTTAAGCTGCGCGCTTGTTCGACATTGCCGGCTGCACCTAAGCGAAAAATAATCTGGCGCTCAGCCCCATCCGCTAACTCAAACGGCACTTGGATCGCGCCGCAAGGGTCTAACGCTGCGCCGACACGCCCAGAAAGCCAAGCGCGCGACATCGCCGCCGGTGTTTTTATCGAACCATTACGACCTAAAAACTCGTTGCGATCACCACTCAAAGTGCGCGCTGGGTCATCGACGTCAAAAAAAGCAATGCGCCCAGTAAATTCGGTGTTGTAGCGATTGCGCGCGAAAATTGCGCCGCTGGTGGCATCAATTTCGGTGGTGACGTGCATGGCAGTCTTGCTTTTCAAATCCCCAAGCACCCACTCAACATAGCCGGTCGCGGAAAGCTTGCGCGTGCGCCCAGAGGTGTTGCGTATTTTGAGTACCGAAAACTTGATCGCTTCGGTTAAATCTACATACACCGTGAGCTCGGTTTCTATGCCCTGCGTTTGATGTTCAAACACGCTGTAGCCAAAGCCGTGGCGTGTGGTGTAGGGCATGGCATCAGCGCAGGGCGAGGGCGTAGGTGACCAATATCGGCCGCTTTGCTCATCGCGCAAATAAAAAGCTTCGCCACTGCTGGCACCGACCGGATCATCGCTCCATGGCGTCAGCCGGAACTCGTGGGCGTTCTCGCTCCAGCTGTAGCCCATGCCGCGCTCGGATATTACGCTGCCAAACTGCGCATTAGCTAGCACATTTACCCATGGCAAAGGCGGCATTTGCGTCGTGGTGGTGGTGATGATGTATTCGCTGCCGTCGGCATTAAAACCACCTATGCCATTGTCCAGCAATAATTCCGTGCGCCTAGGCGCAACTTCGCTAGGGGCACGATCAAGCGCGTCTGTGCGGCGCGTTCGATTTCCATGTAAGCGCGGAACCGGAACTTTCGGCACGCGCTGTTGCGCGGCCGGAATGCGATTGATCTGTTCGGCAAAGCTGCCGAGGCTGTCATCAATAATCACGTGTGCGACCGCTTGCAAAAGGATGCGATCTTCATTCGAAATTTGCTCTCCGGTACGCACAAAAGTGCCGCCAGGACGATCCATAACATGCGCGTCGATACCGCTTGCGATCAGCCCATTAATTTGATCTTGCAGCTGTTGACGATAGCCCGCGTGGTCTTCATTCCAGATAACTAAGTCAAACACTAGGCCTTTGAGTCGCAAATAACTGTGGCATTCAATCACGCTTTGCGCCAGCGCGATATTCTCGCTATTGGCGATCTTTAGTAGCAGGATCGGTAAATCACCCGAGATCGCATAGCCCCAAAGGCCCGACTGGCCGCGGCGGTTTTGCAGCATTAAGCTGGCATCTGCGCGTAAGGCCGCATTCGCGTAAAGAATGTGCCCGGCCAACGCGCGGTAAAGCTCAGCATCGGCATCGCTCACGTCTAGCTGACGCAGGCTAACGCCCGAGTGCGTCCACGCCATGTCGAACACGCGATCTGCATGGTGACGGTCTTGATAACGCTCCACCAGCTGCATACAGGCGTCGCGGTTGCTGCCAGCGCCACTAACATAGTCTAAGGAGGCCGACTGCCCCGCCTTAAGCGTAACGGTGCAGCGAATCGCCACCATCGGATCGAGCACCGAACCTTGCGTGTTCGACAAAGCGCCGCTATCACTGGCATTTAATGGCGCGAGCGCAAGCGGCGCCGAAAGCAGGCGGCCGCGGCCGATAAAGCGCATGCGATCTGTTTCATAGCTTAGGCCCGTGATCGCATCCCCATTGGTACTGAGCATATGAAACATCCAGGCGCTAAGTTCACCACTGGAGCGCGGCCGTCGCGTACACAGAATTGCTCGACGTGCTGCCACGATCTCAGTTTGCACAAAAAGATTGCTAAACGCTGGCTGCATCAACTCCGCCATTTGTGGCGCCAAAACCACTTCGCTATAGCTGGTCAGCTCAATGCTGCGAGTAGACGCGGAGCGATTGCTTAACGTGATTCGGCGCACTTCGATATCGTCCTCCGGCGAGACGACAATTTCGGTAGCGCAGTCAATTTCAAAATCACGCCGACGATATTCGGCGCGCCCTTCGCTAAAAATTGCTTCGTAGCTATCCGCGCGGGCGCAGGTGGGTTGGTGGGTTGCAGACCAAAATTCACCGCTGGCCGGATCGCGCAAATAGATAAATGTGCCGAAGTGATCGCAGCTCGCATCCTCGCGCCAACGCGAGATTGAGATCGGCGCCGCTGTTGCCTCGTTGCCGGTGGCTTGGCTTAAGCTGTTTTGCCAGCGGCTATAGCCGCTGCCAGCATTGGTCAGCATGACATGATAACGGCCGTTGGAAAGCAGCTGCACTCGGGGCTGCAGGGTGTGGGCGCCCATCGAGGCGTAATTTAAGTTGCTTTGGGCGTTGGAAAATTGCGCCGCAGATTGATCATTGAGGCGCTGATGGAAGATCGCGTTTTTGGGAATACGCTCCTGCAGTAGCAGCAGCGTGGCCTGCACACGGGTATCGTTGGCAAAGCGGCGCTGCATCGGTTGATCGAGCAATAAGTGCGCGATGCTGAGCAAGCTCATGCCCTGGTGATGCGCCATGAATGATCGCACCACCACACTGGATTGGCCGCGCGCAATGCGCGATGGCGTGTAATCAACGGCTTCAAAAAAACCAAAATTACCCTCAACCCCGTTCGCGGCAAAGCGCTGCAAGTTGGCGCAGGCCGCATCGGGCTGCACCATTAATGCCAGCGCCGATGCATAAGGTGTAACTACCGAATCCACCGCTAAACCCCGCTGCAAGCCTAAGCCGGGCACGCCAAAGGCATGGTATTGGTAGTTTAAGTTGACATCCGTTTTACTGTAGCCTGATTCCGATACGCCCCAAGGTAAGCCGCGTTCGTTGCCAAATGCGATTTGCCGACTTACCGCAGCGCGGCAGGACTCATCTAACAAAGTATCGCCAAATGACGGCATCACCAATTGCGGCATTAAATACTCAAACATCGAGCCGCTCCAGGACATCAAAATTGGCGCGCCGCCAACATTCGTGCGCAGTCGTCCTAAGGCAAACCAACTTTCCTGCGGTATTTGATCAAAAGCAATCGCAATGAAATAACCCAGGCGCGCTTCTGAGGCGAGCAAGTCATAAAAGCCGGTGTCGCGGCGCTGCTCATCAATGTTGTAACCGATCGCCAACAATTTGCGTGCCGGGTCGTAAAGAAACTCATAATCCATACCACACAAATCATCACTGATCTGCGCCAAGCGTGTGGCGCGTGCGATCCGCGCCGTGGCGTTCGCGCTCGCAGCCATGATCTGGCTTTGGATAGCGCTTAGCCAAGTGCTTTGCGCCGGTGTCATCGGCATGCGTAACGCCGCATCAAGCAGCGGCGTTAGCTGGGCTCGTAAAGCTGCGACATCGCGCACCGTAAGGATCCCGCGCAATAGTTCCAACACGCCCAGAAGTTCCAACCCGCCCAGACTCTCCGTCTGCTGCGGTGCGGTTAAGTGCAGCCACGGCATGAGCTGATCCATCTCACTGATCGCAGCGTTAATCTGACGATCCAGCGCCATACCCCATTCGCCTGCATTCGGCTCTAGGCTGACGTCTATGCTTGCCATTAGTTTGGCGCTGTGCTCTGCCAGTTGCAGCAAGGTCTGCGCGATCGCGCTGGATGTTAAAATTTCTTTCGGCGTGGGCTCCTGTCGCAGAATGGCGGCGATACTCGCCAAGCGTTTGCGCTGCATTTCCGGCGTGGCATCAATAACCACGCTAAAGGTGTCGCGCAAGCCTTGTAAGGTCTGCGCGCTCAAAATCGGCTGATCCGGCAGTTCAAGTAAACCGCTGCGTAAGGTGACTAAATGCCCGGCTAGATTGCCGCTGTCGACGCTAGAGACATAGCGCGGTGCCATCGTGGTCAAAGTGCCGGTGTCATACCAGTTGTAAAAATGCCCATTAAAACGCGGCAGGGACTGCATCGTTGCTAATGTATTTTCGCAACGCTGCAATAAATCAGCACCACTGATAAAACCAAAGTCGTAAGCAGACAAATTCGCCAACAGCGCCAAGCCCATATTGGTAGGGGACGTACGATGCGCCAGGATCGGGCCTGGATGCAGCTGATAATTATCCGGCGGCAAATAATGCTCTTCAGCAGTAACGAAGCGCTCAAAAAACGCCCAAGTCTTGCGCGCAATTTTGCGTAGAAACACGTGCTGATCCGAACTCAAGTTTGCCGGTTTTGCGGTGATGGGCTGGCTCAGCCACCAAGCCCAGCACGGTGCCGATAGCCACAAGCCTGCTAACACTATCGCGGGCATTAGTGCGGCTAGATGCGCACGGCTAAGCAGCAACAGCACGACCGCGGCAAAGGGCGCGGCCCACATCACGCGATACGTGCCCGCAATACTACTTTTCGCGGAATGGGTGCTGCTCGAGGTACGCCAGGCCAGCAGCTGGCGCTTTGATACCTTCATGCGCCAGCACGCTCGCAGCACCGCATCAACACTAATGTAGGCCTCAAACGGCAAGCAGGCGATACGAAAGCCAAGTAGCGTGAAGCTTTGCGCGGTGCTGCGCGCCACCACGGCTAAATGCTGGCGTAGGGGTACCTGTGCTGGCCACCGCGCTGCGCTCAGCAGGCTGCCAAAGAATGCGGGCAGCAGCATAATGCACAGCACGCTTAAGCACCAAAACCAAGGTTGTGCCATTAAACCTATGCCCATCAACAGCATTAGCAACAGCGCTGCGGGCACCAACGAGCGGCGCAAATTATCAAAAATCTTGCCGCGTGACAGTAACGACAGCGGGTTTGCCACCGCATGCGGCGTGCCTGGCACGCACACGCTGGCTAAACACCATTGCGCGATTTGCCAGTCGCCGCGTATCCAGCGCTCTTGCCTGGCGATGTCAGCTAGATAGCCGGCCGGATAGTGCTCGTACAGATGCACATCGCTAAGCAGGCCAGAGCGGGCGTAGCAACCTTCCAACAAGTCATGACTAAGAATTCGGTTTTCCGGCAAGCGCCTGTGCAGGGCTTGCTCAAACGCGTCAATATCGTAAATTCCCTTACCAATAAACGAGCCTTCACCGTACAGGTCTTGATAGACATCTGACACCGAACGCGTGTATGGATCAATGCCCGGTTCACTAGCACACAGCTGTGCATACACCGAGCGCCCGGACATACTCGCGGCCATGCGTGGCTGCAAAATGCCATAGCCGCTGATGACGCGGCCTTTTTTTACGTCAAACTGCGGCTGATTCAAAGGGTGCGCCATGGCACCGACAAACTGGCGCGCAGCATCGCGCGGTAATTCGGTATCGGTATCTAGGGTTATTACGTACTTAACACGTTCAAGCAGCGCTTGATTG
>JAYTAO010000242.1:0-10480 GCA_043737435.1 Rhodanobacteraceae bacterium
ACTGAGCTGCGCTTGCGCTGCGATGCGCGGATCAGGCTCAATGCCAATCGCATCGTAACCATCTGCCTTGGCCTGCTGTAAAAACCATCCGTGCGCACAGCCAACATCCAGGAGGCGCCCTTTTGCACCCTTTCTAATGGTGCCCATTCGCGCAAGCACCAGAGAGAAATTTGATTGACGCAAGTTCCTCAGCGCATCGCCCCGCAATGTTTCATCGAGCTTTTCCCACGCCTGCGGCGACTGAATTTTGGGCTCTAGCTTTGACTGCCAAAGCCCGCAATGGCCGCAGTGTGAGTAGTCCCCTTGCCAAACGATTGGCGAAACGCATTGCTGACAGATTTGCAATGCTGACGCCGTTAAAAACATCTGTTTGCTACTTAGGCGCAAATAAGCATCCATATGCACGGCTAAAACGCCGCTTTACGGTTTTTTAAACAACAATGTCATGCGATCGCTTTCGCCAATCGCCAAGTATTTAGCCTTATCGGTTTCGCCTTCGGAAAGCGTTGGTGGCAAGGTCCAAACGCCGCCTTTGTAGTCTTTGGTATCAAGCGGATTAGCGTTAATTTCCGATTTCGCTTCCAACACAAAGCCAGCGTCTAAGGCGAGCTTGATGACAACTTCTTCAGACAAATAGCCCGTTTTTGCACTGACTTTCGCGTCCGTCCCTGGCGCCGCGCGGTGCTCTGTGACACCTAACTTGCCGCCCGCTTTAAGCACCTCGAAAAAGCCTTTAAACATATTTTTCTCAGCGCCCTGGCCCATCCAGTTGTGCACGTTGCGGAATGTCAGCACCAAATCAGCCGAACCCGCCGGACCAAAATTCGGCGTTTTTGCGTCGATCAAGACCATAGCGGCCTTGCCATACAGCTCAGGGTTGGCCTTAAACTTCGCCTCAAATTCGCCATTTTGCTTGGCGTAGTAGGACTTGGCATTATCATTGCCGGCTTTTTCTGGGTCATTCAGCGCGGCCAAGTAGTGACCGCGCTCATTCAATAGCGGCGCCAGAATTTCTGTGTACCAGCCGCCGCCGGGGGAGATTTCAACCACCGTTTGCGCGTCATTCAAGCCAAAAAAGCTCAAGGTTTCTGCTGGGTGCCGATACTTATCGCGCGCACGGTTGGCTTCCGAGCGATGCGGCATCGCTAGCACGTCGGCGATGCGTGATTCAAAGCCGGATTGCTTTTGCGCATCCATGGGCTTATTCGCCGGGGCGCTCTGATGCATCGCCTCAGTGCTGGCAGCCGGTGCCGCCGCCATTTCCGCTTTACGGTCCACCGCCGGTTTATCGGCGCAGGCGGTTAAGACTAAGGCAGCAGCAATTGCGGTTAATTTAATTAGCTTCATTATTAATTTCTCTATCACTATGTTTGGATTGTTTGGCTTTTGCTAGCTAAAAACTAAGTTGGTTTTAAAGTGCCGCAATCAATGCATCGGCAAATTCTGAACATTTAACTTCGGTAGCGCCCTCCATTAAACGGGCAAAATCGTAAGTTACTTTTTTGGCACCAATAGCTTTGTCCATCGCCGAAATCAAAGCATCGGCAGCTTCGTTCCAGCCCATATAGCGCAGCATCATTTCGCCGGACAAAATGACCGAGCCTGGGTTGACCTTGTCTAAATTGGCGTATTTCGGTGCGGTGCCATGCGTGGCTTCAAACACCGCGTGACCGGTTTTGTAGTTGATATTGCCGCCGGGCGCGATGCCAATCCCGCCAACCTGGGCGGCGAGCGCATCGGACAAATAATCGCCGTTCAAATTTAGCGTCGCGATCACATCGAACTCAGCTGGACGCGTCAAAACTTGCTGCAAGGTGATGTCAGCGATCGCATCTTTGACAATAATTTTACCGGCAGCAATCGCAGCGGCTTGTTCGGCATTCGCCGCCGCTTCGCCACTGACCGCCTTGGTGCGTTCCCACTGATCCCAAGTGTAGGTTTGCTCGGCGAACTCCGTTTCCGCCAGCGCGTAGCCCCAATTGCGGAAGGCGCCTTCGGTGAATTTCATAATGTTGCCCTTGTGCACCAACGTTAAACTCTTACGCTTGTTGGTCACGCAATACTCCAGGGCGGAGCGAATCAAGCGTTCAGAGCCGTCTTTGCTGACTGGCTTGATGCCAATCCCAGAAGTTTCTGGGAAACGAATTTTGCCAAATTCCTTGGGGAAGTTTTCTTTCAAAAACGTCATAAATTTTCTGTTGGACTCAGTGCCCTGCTCAAATTCAATACCGGCGTAAATGTCCTCGCAGTTTTCGCGAAAGATCACCATATCCACCGCCTCAGGCTTTTTCACCGGGCTGGGCACGCCTTTAAAATAACGCACCGGCCGCAAACACACATATAGGTCTAACATTTGCCGCAGCGCCACATTCAACGATCGAATGCCGCCACCGATTGGCGTCGTCAACGGGCCTTTGATACTGATTAAATAATCCCGACAGGCTTGCACGGTGGAATCGGGCAGCCAGCTTTGAAAACGCACGTTCGATTTTTCGCCCGCGTAAATTTCCATCCAGTGGATTTTACGTGCGCCGCCGTAACATTTTGCCACCGCAGCATCAAACACCCGCACCGATGCACGCCAAATATCGGCGCCGGTACCATCACCTTCAATAAAGGGAATGATCGGATTGTTTGGCACACTGAGAACGCCGTTGCTGATCGTGATTTTTGCGCCATCAGCGGGGATATTCAAAACAGGATCAGCCATGATTTTTCCTAAATTAGAGATTGAATGAGTCTGCATAATCGACTTAGTTCCAGCGAGGTAAACGCGGTTTAAAAAGCGCGACAAAACTTGGGGTCCAAGGGTAGCGCAAGTTGTAGCTGAATGCGCCTGCGGTCATCTAGCTTCCTCTGCTGAGTAATATTTTGCGCAATTTAAAGCGGCGAGGCGTTAAATGGGCTTTTGCACAGCAGTGATTTCCTGGACACTTGCGGGATTGCCCAACTAAAAAAATAGGATGCGCGAATGGATGCACAGCTTTTAGCAACGCTAAAACTCATGGATGCTAAATCCGCTTCGTTATGGCTAGACTCCTTACGCGACGCGGAAGTTTTGGAATATTTAAGCGCGCTAGGTCCTAAGCAGTTGAGTGATGTTTGGTGTTTACTCACCGATGCGCGCCGTGAGCGCGTTTTGAAGCTAGTACCGGAGGATGTCGCCGCGGTCTGGCGCGCCTATTTGACGCTTGAGCCCGACAGCGCCGGGCGTTTGATGGAGCGGCCCGCCGCCGCATTTGCCGCTGAGACCACCATTGCGGAGGTCGTTGAGGCTTTGCGTGAATCGATCAAGCGCACCTTAATTACTTATGTTTTTGTGACTGAAGCCGGCAATAAGCTGGTCGGAATCGTGACCTTTCGTGAGTTACTTTACGCCGACCCAGCACAAACGCTGGCCGATATTATGATTCGCAACCCTTACGCGTTACGCCCAGAAACGCCTTTGGTGGATGCCATGCGCGAGGTGGTAAAGCGGCATTTTCCGGTATACCCGGTGTGTGCCGCCGATGGCACTTTGATCGGCCAAATTCGCGGCCAAGTGCTGTTTGAAGCGCAAGCAATCGATATCTCCGCGCAAGCGGGGCAGTTGGTCGGCGTGGAAAAAGAAGAGCGCTTGAACACGCCATGGCAGCGCAGTTTCTTGTCGCGCTACCCGTGGTTGATCCTGAATTTGCTGACCGCATTTATTGCCGGCGGGGTGGTGAGTTATTTCCAAGGCACGATCGACAGCATTGCGCTGTTGGCGGTGTTTTTACCGATTCTGGCTGGGCAGAGTGGCAATACCGGCTGCCAAGCATTGGCCGTAACGCTTCGCGGGCTCACTTTGGGTGAGCTGACCAATAAAGATGTGCCGCGACTGCTGCGCAAAGAAGGCTGGCTGGGCTTTTTGAACGGCATCGGCGTGGGCATCGTCGCTGCGATTGCGATGTATTTCTACGCGCGCGCGCAACACCATCCAAGCGCGTTGATGCTAGCCGGCATCACCCTGGTGTCGATGATTGGATCGTGCGTCGCCAGTGGTCTGGCCGGTGCGAGTGTGCCGTTGACGCTGAAAAAATTCGGCGCTGACCCGGCCACCGCTTCAAGCATTTTCCTGACAACCGCCACGGACGTAGCCAGTATGGGATTATTTCTGGGCTTAGCGACGTTGTTATTGATGTAGAAATCGTCGGTTTAACTTAAGGGAACTTCTAAAAACCCCATTTTCGTCGTGAAGCGGCGTTGCTCAAGAAAAAATTATCGTTATATATCAATCATATACCGCCTCCAATTTTGTCTTTCGCGCCTTGCTTGACTTAGAAACTAGGGTTGTTAGAGGTCCCCTTTAGATAGCGCCCAGCGCGAATTCGCACATGAGGCGGTAGCTTGTCGTCTTCAAACGCTTGATAAATTGGCTCCAACTCGCGCCAAAACTCGATTGATGGATGGCTTGACTGATCCAACAACGCCTGCGCAGTCAAGCGAAACGGAAACGCATGTACTGGAATGCTGCCCTGCCCTGCGGCGAAAGCGCGCGTCATGAGTGTGTAGATTTCTTCAATTTTGGCGTCGGTCATAGCATAGCAACCAATCGAAACGCAGTTGCCGTGCACCATGAGCGCCGAGCCGGTGTAGCCGTGTGCTTGGTCGTAGGCGTTTGGATAACCTAAATTAAAACTCAAATGAAAACGGCTAGCTGGGTTCATTTGTTTGAGGCCAACGTGATAGATGCCCTCCGGCGCTTGCCCATCGCCATCCCTAGTCTTAGGCCCCAGTGCGCCTGAAAAAGCGCAAATCGGATAGCTGCGAAACAACTGATAGTGCTTCGCCCCCTTGAGCCATAGCTCCAGCACGGCCTCTTGCTTGAAAATGCGAATAAATACCGGTGCGCCGATTTGCAATTGCAGTGCTTTCACGTCCCGCACAAGCGCGGGTAGCACGCGCTCTGCCGCATCCTCTGCCCGTCCAGCCTGGCAAGTCGCAGTCGTCGTCATGAATAGCCAACCTAATAACAGCGGGTAAAGATTAGGGAAATAAGCCATATCAGCCGACATAGTAGGGACTGAGGCCAAATACCAAAACACACAGCCAAACCATGCATAGGAAAAAGACGACACCTATGCTGCTTAAAACGCCGATTACAGCGCGCTGGCGCCCGGTGTGGTGCAAATAGATCGCCAGAGGCAGTAAATAAAGACACTGGCACAAGCCCAAGGTGAGCAACCACATTCCGCCGGTGGCGATCACCATGCCGCCCAACTTTTGCGCCAGTTTAAATTCCTGAAATAAAGTGCTGATGACATAAAGCAGCGTCAAAATGCTGCCGATGGCAAGATGCGCCAAAGCGCTGTAGGCAATGCCCAGGGCGATATGATCGGGTGGTGGCGCGATGAACTGGACGGATGTAGCGGGTGTTTGCATAGGCCCAAGCCTAGCAGATCAGCTATGCTCAGCCGCCCGCAAAACTAGGTACTTGGCTGCGCTTTTTAGCTGAATCCAAATCCTATTGAAACCAGTAAACCCATGTCCCGCTCCGCTTTTACCCGCAGCCATCCGGCGCTCGCCGCATTGATTGCGCACGAACACGCCTTAATCCAAGGCCAAGTTTCCGACGAACCCGCCGGATTAGGTGCTTGGATTAGTCCGTGGGATATCGCTCCGGTGGTAACCAATGCGCCGAGCTTAGCGACGCTGCCGCTTAAATTGGCCGGTATCGACAGCCTGACCGGCAGCCTTTGCGCCAGCGCATCCTTGTGGCCGCTTGCGGACAATGCGCTGGCATTCGTGGTGCTGCAACACGCGCTGGATTACGCGATGGAGCCCGAAGAAATGCTTGGTGAAGCGGCGCGCTGCATGCGCGGCCATGGCAAGCTGGTGATTACCGGATTTCGTGGGTTTAGCGCGGCGCGACTCTCCGGCACACGCATGTCGCGCAATTGGAAAACCACGCCACCCCACTGGACAACGGCAAGCAGTTGGGCGCGCGCCTGCCGGGCCCTAGGCCTGGCGGACATCCACATTGAGCGCATCGCCGTCGCGTGGCCTTGGTTGGCCCCTGATTCGGCTTTTAGCCGCACGCTTGTTCGCGCGCTACCAGATTTTGCCAGCATCTACGTTTTAAGCGCCCGCAAACGCGGCCTGCGCGCCCGCCCGTTAATGCGCACCATTGAAGCCAGCACCAGCCGACAACCCGCCCTCAAAGCTGCAGGGCTAACACAAAGAGGCGTAAGCAATGACTAGCCAACCCCCGATGACCTCTGCCTCCGCCACCGCAGAAACAAAACCGATCGTCGATATATTTACCGACGGTGGGAGTTCACCCAACCCCGGTGCGGGCGCTTGGGCGGCGCTGCTGCGTTTTAACGGGATCGAAAAGGAAATTTCGGGCTATGTTGCGGATACCACTAACAACCGCATGGAACTCTCCGCCGCTTTGGAAGCACTAAGAACCTTAACCAAGCCCGCGCAAATTCGGCTTCACACCGACTCCCAATACCTACAAAAAGGCATGCAAACCTGGATTAAAGGCTGGGTCATGCGCGGCTGGAAAACAGCGGATAAAAAGCCAGTGTTAAACGCCGATATTTGGCAAGCGCTGTTAAGCGAATCCAAACGCCACAGCATCGAATGGATCTGGGTGCGCGGTCACAACGGCCACATTGAGAACGAGCGCGTCGATGCCTTAGTGCGTAAAGCGCGGGAATCTAAGGGCCGTAGCGCTTGAGCATCTTCGTTAGACCAAACTTCTTTCTACGCCGATCATACGCATGCGCCAAATCGTTTTAGACACCGAAACCACCGGCCTCGAGGCAGAGCTCGGGCACCGGATTATCGAAATCGGCTGTGTGGAATTGTCCGGGCGTGGCGTCGGCGAAGCGTTCTTCCATCACTATCTCAACCCCGAGCGCGATAGTGACCCACGGGCTTTTGAGGTGCATCAGCTCAGCCGTGAATTCCTTTCCGATAAACCGTTGTTTTCCGAGGTAGCGGCCGCGTTTTTAGAATTTGTCAATGGCGCGGAACTGTTGATCCACAATGCTGCGTTCGACGTCAATTTTCTCGACGCGGAACTGAAAAAACTGGGCCTAGGGCCGCTGGCAAAACATTGCAGCATCGTCGATACCTTGGCGATGGCACGTAAGCTTTATCCAGGCCAACGCAATGGCTTAGATGCCCTGTGCCGACGTTTGGATGTCGATAATTCTAGCCGTACCGCGCACGGCGCCTTGCTAGATGCGGGCTTATTGGCGGAAGTTTATTTAGCGATGACGCGCGGCCAGAATTCGCTCGAATTCGCCTCCGAAAATAGTCGCGATCAGAGCGGGTCAAGCGAAATTTCACCGATCAATATTCAGCTGATTCGTCGTTACGCCAACGCCGACGAACTAAGCGAACATAGTTTGCGTTTGGCAGCGCTGCAAAAATCTAGTAAAGGCAATTGCTTGTGGTTGGCGCTTGAGCAAGCGCAAGCTGATGCAAGTGTGTCAACACAAACGGCAGCGGCTTAACGCTCAGCATCGACATCGCTGACGTCTTCATCCTCATCTGGATCTGAATCCTGCATCGCATCGGCAAGCTCGACATCAGAGGCGCTACCGCGGGAAAGCAAACGGGGATTGAGCGCACTCAGCATCACTTCGGCCTCAGATGACTCCACGCCTAAGTGATACACCGCGTAGCCCGGCATCACTTGTTGATTGAGCGCCAAACCGATCACCTTGCCGGGCAAACTTGCGACTATGACCGATTCGGCGCCCGACAGCGGATCACGGACGGTGCCCAGGGGTTGCCCAGCCTGCACTTTGTCGCCCAAATTTACCTTGGAGATTAACAGTCCACTTTGATTGGTACGCAGCCATGTAGCGCGATACAGCACCGGCTGAGGCTGCGCCCACACGCGCAAACCCGAACTCATATGGAGTTTACTCATCAGCGTTTCGACCGCGCGTACGCCAAAGTCAATTTCTTTTTGCTCCAATCGCGTGGGCGCACCCAGCTCAAAAGTGACTGCCGGAATGCCCGCCTCTACCGCGGCAGTTCGCAACATGCCGTGTGTACCTACCGAATGCAGCACGGTCGTGGCACCAAAATTGCGGGTAAATTCCAGTACTTCGCGGATCCGAAGATTGCCGCGCACTTGCGGTAGGTTCGAACGTTCAAAACTGCCGGTATGGAAATCGATCAGGTAATCACAACCCAAAACCACCGACTGAAAGAAGCCGTGCGCTAATCGGCTTGCGGCGCTGCCTTTGGAGTTGCCGGGAAAGTAACGATTCAGATCGCGTCGATCCGGCAAGTAGCGGGAATTTCGTTGAAAGCCACCGACATTGACCACCGGCACTGCAATCACCGCGCCCGCCAGGGTTTTAGCGTCTAGTTTGCGTAAAATTCTGTTTACGACCTCGATACCGTTGAGCTCATCGCCATGTACTCCGCCAGTTAAACACAGCGCTGGGCCCGCAGACTTGCCATTAATCACCGTGACCGGCGCGCCAACATCACCAAATCCCATGGCGGAACTGCGCCAACTTAACTGCGCGCGGGTACCCGGCATGACGCGCACGCCCAGAATTTTGATCGGGCCCACTTCGGAGGGTTCTGGCAAGCTCGGCGGTACCAATTTCGGCGTGGCGCTAGGGCGAACGCTTGGGGTTCCGAGGGTCACGGGCTGAACCTTCAACGTCAAAATCGCGGCCGGCAAGTTTGCGGCCTGCACTCGTATTTGCTCGTCACTGGGAAAATTTTGTGCACCGCAAGTCGATGCAAGAAGTCCAAAGCCAACGGCCGCTAAGAAAAGCGGCCGTCGGGTTGATGCAACAACGCTATTTCTTAGCATTCGGCGCCAGCATGGCGACGCGTCTTCTTGGGTCATTCATGCCAACCACATCACCTAAAATGTGGGCTGCTTGATCTAGATAAGGATCGTTCAGATTTTTCTCTGCCTCATCTTCAATTTTCTTACGCTCCGCAAGACGGCGCTCGGCACCATCTAAACCATCGTCTAGCTCACCGGTTTTTGCCGCGGCATTGCCATCACCGAGGGCAACACGCGCCTTTAATCGGGCTTGACGCTTCACTTCTAATGCATCGCGCTCGGTCTTACGCTCGCTAAGTAACAATGACACGGAGGATTCAGCGCGCGCTTTTACGCGATCAGCAATATCTTCTAACAAGAAACCATACTCGACATCGGTGCTTGCACGCTTTTTAAAACGTGCCGTCAATGCCGCCACGTCGGCAGATTTGGTGTCGTTGGTGCGGACGAAATCAGCCGGAGGTATTTCGGTGTAGGGCAAGGCATTGTCGTAGCTAGATTCACCAAACTCTTTTGGATCAATCGTGCTCGGGAAGGCAATGTCAGGTACTACCCCTTTGTGTTGGGTCGAACCGCCATTGACTCGAAAAAACTGCTGAATCGTCATTTTTAATTCGCCGAGCGGGCCGTTTTTGGAATTGCTGACCCGATCCAGTTCGATAATTTGCTGCACGGTACCTTTGCCAAAAGTGTTTTCCCCTAGGATCAGCCCGCGCCCGTAATCTTGAATCGCTGCGGCAAAAATTTCTGACGCCGAGGCGGAGGCGCGATTGACCATCACCGCCATCGGCCCACCCCAGACGACGCCTGCGTTGGGATCGTCATAAACATCGACATTGGCTTGCGAATTGCGCACCTGCACGACCGGGCCTTTGTCAATAAATAGCCCGGTCAATTCGGTGGCTTCCGAAAGCGCGCCGCCGCCGTTATCACGCAAATCGATTAGCAATGCTTCGACATTTTCCTTTTTGAGCTCGCTAATCAACACACTGACATCGCGCGTTGAGCTGCGATAGTCCGGATCGCCGCTGGCACGGGCGGCAAAATCAAGATAAAAACCTGGCAGGGAAATGATACCGATTTTATGTTTCTGACCATTTTCCACGTATTCGACAACGCGCTTTTTCGCGGCTTGTTCTTCGAGTTTGACCTTGTCACGCGTTATTTTAATGACGTGGGTTTTGCTGGCGGCGGATTGATCTGCACCTAAAACTTCAAGGCGCACAACGGTGTTGCGCTTGCCGCGAATTAGCTCAACCACATCGTCTACGCGCCAGCCCACCACATCGACCGGCTCTCCGGTTTCGCCTTGGGCAACCGAGACTACACGGTCGAAATCTTTCAGCTCGCCTTGCCGCGCCGCTGGCCCGCCTTTGACTACCGATGCGATCGTGGTGTAGTCGCCATCGCGCTGCAGCAACGCACCAATGCCTTCTAACGACAGGCGCATCTGCATATCAAAATTTTCGCTGGCGCGCGGGCTTAAATAATTAGTATGCGGCTCAATCGAGGTGGCATAAGCGTTGAGAAAAATTGAAAAGACATCATCGCCATCAAGCTCGTCAATACGCGTCAAAAATTCCGCGTAACGCTTATCAAGCGTGCTGGTAATCGCCGCCTGCGGCTTACCCGCCAACTGCAAACGCAGCGCGTCATTTTTAATACGCTTGCGCCATAAATCGT
>JAYTAO010000243.1:0-4274 GCA_043737435.1 Rhodanobacteraceae bacterium
GCGCGGGCCGCGCTTGAGAGATTTGATAAATTCGATAAGTTTTTTAAGCATTTGCTTGGCCTTTAATAATTCGCGCAACAAATTGCTCGGCGCTTTCGCGGGCCGCGCGCTCTTTTGCAAGCAGCTCTTTTAGCGTGCGAATTTCGCGTTCGCTTTCGGTTTCTTGGCGTCGCAATGTCAGTGCATCCCAGCCCTGATCCATCAGCATCCAAATGATTGGCAGATCGTTGCCGCAGTGCGCGCAAAAGGCCCGCATCTGCGGCCACAAGATGCCCTCACGACCACCGACGATCCGCGAATAGCGCGCTTTATCCATGCCGTTCGGGATTGCCTGCTTTTCCAAGTCAAGGCCCGCAAGCTGCGCGCATCGCGCTACTGCCGCGCCAAGACTCTTACACAGCAAGGCTTCACGGACTAATTCCGCCAAGGTGTAAGTAGGTGCGCCAGGGTGACGCAGCGGCAAAACAGGCTGTTCGCTCATGATCGCTCACCGTTGTTGAGTGGAGTTGAGCGATGGATACCCAACAAAATAGCGGCACTGGAGCAAACAGATGCTCCGCATGCAGCGAGGGATAACGTGAAGCAAATTAAGTTACTGGGCTGCATTTGCGGCTCCTTTGGAATCGGGCCACGACAAGTGCGGCGCAATTTGATAGCGCAGGCGAAGGTATGGTTTGGCAGGGACATCTTCTTCGTCGCCCCATTGCGAAACTGCGCTAGGCGTGTAGCCGAGCAAATCCGCAAGCTCGGTTTGATCGCAATCGAACAGGTCTAGTAGTTGTTGTCGTTTCATTCGCGCAGGTTAGCGCGCTAACATTTTTCTGTCAACCGGCTAACATCATTTTCTATTAGCGTACTAACATGCACACTTCAACATTCTCTCAGCGATTTTTATTGGCCTTGGCAAACTCGAATCACGACCGAGAATCTTTTGCGCGCGCAATTAGAAGGTCAGTAAGCAACATCAGTCATTGGGCAAATGAAAAGGTTGACCCAAGCCGCCTTTCTAACGCCGTAGCTAAAAAAACTGAAGATGCCTTAGGCGTTCGTTGGGAATGGTTGGTAACGGGCAAAGGCGACCCAAAAACGGTGCAACAAAAATCGCTTGCAATCATTAACGAATACGACGAAATACGCGCGCCCGACGAAATCGGCACCGATACCGTGGAGTTCGTGCGATTTCACCCCGCTTGCAGCGTGAGTGCTGGTGGCGGATTTGAAAATTCCGAGGATGCGGCGGGCAAAGTAATTGGCCTGTCATTCCGGTCGCGATCTTTGTCGAAACGCAACGTGCGCGCCGCTGACGCAGTGGTTATCAACGTGATCGGCGATAGCATGGAACCGACGCTGAGCGACGGTGACCAAGTGATGTACGATGAAACGCGCCGGTCAATTATTGATGGCAAGATGTACGTGGTGCGCATCGGCGGCGGGTGCTTTGTAAAGCGCCTTTACACGCGCCCAAGCTCGGTTTTACTTAAATCTGACAACCCGTTCCACGAAGCTTTTGAAGCGCGTTTAGACGGTGATGATATTGAGCTTTTGGGGCAAGTCGTTTGGTCGGCTAGCTGGAAGATTTGAGCACGTCACGCTCGCGCCGCTCGTAAAACTCAGCCACGCAAGCCGCCTGTTCGGCTTTGTCGGTGTAGTTTGCACAGTCTATCAGCTCAGATTTGCTTGCGCCATGACTTAGGCTTAGGGCTAGCAGAGTGGCGAGCATTAGTCTAGCGGAATAGGCGGCATAATTGCCCCACCACAATGGCGGCATTTTATGGCTTGCGCCTGCACAAGCTCCGCGCAGTATGGGCACCGTTTTGTAGGGGTAGGTGCTGCAATTTCATTGCCCATTTCTTTAGCCATTGATTTTGATGTAGCAAAACCAATAAGGCATACCACAGCCATTGCTATCGAAAAGCCGCCCGTAATCATTGCGAAGATGCCGCCGCCAAAAGCAGCGCCAGCCGAATAGGCACCTGAAACCGGCGCTGCGCTCGCGACCGTTTTTCCTGCGAAAACAATTCCAACACCGATCATTAAAAGCCATTCCGCCGCGCCCAATAAGAAGCCGCGCGAAAATACTTTAGAAACCGACTTGGCCCCACGCAACATAAGCCAACTTGAAAGCCCCCAGCTGCCAAAAAAAGTTACAAAAACGAAAACAGGATCAGGATCTGCCCCGCGCGCGATAAGCAGCATTCCCGCCATTATGTAGATCAAAAGGCCAGAGCAAGCCCCCATAAAAGCAGCAACTAACTCTTTCATTAAACACCTCGGCTTGTTAAGTTAATTTAAACATTAAATTAGCGCGCTAACAATTAGCTTGCGCCTCATATGTTAGCGCGCTAACTTCGCTAACACACCCCGCCGCAGCCCAGCAGCAGCGCACCGCCTCACGAGGTATCCCCAGTCCTGTAGCGGCTCGGCGGAGTGTACTCCCTACACCGCGAGCCTATACCTATGCTAGACACATCCGCACCTACCCACGAATTACTAGATCGCGTCGAAGTCACATCCGCGACTGACCTACTCGTTAAATATGACAACACCAGCGCCGCACTTGCTGCGCTCACCGTCAAATACGGCTCGGCCGTTTTTGATTGCACAGTACCAGAGCAAGACAAACAAGCCCGTTCCGCCCGGCGTGAACTTGTTGGCCTGCGCACAACACTGGAAGCCAAGCGCGTTGAACTCAAAGCGCCTTATTTAGAAATAGGCAAAGAAATCGATCAGAAAGCGGCATTCCTAAAGACTGCCATCGCTGCGCTGGAATTGCCCATTGATGCGCAAATCAAAATTGAAGAAGATCGCAAAGAGCATTTGCGCATTGAAGCCGCGCGTGTTGAATTTGAGCGCGTTGCAGCGATCAAAGCAAAGATCGCAGTAATCAGCCGGGTGCGTATTGACGCCCTGCGCATGAGCGCGCCTCAGATCGAAGCCGCGCTGAGCGCTGAGTTTGATTTTGGCGACTTCGCGGAGTTTGAGTCCGAAGCGCGCGCCGCATATGAGGAAACCTGCCAAGCGCTGCACAGCATGCTTGCGCTTCGCATGCAGCAAGAAGATGAGCAAGCGCAACTTCAAAAAGATCGCGCCGCGCTAGATGAAAAAGTTGCACGGCTTGACGCTGAATTTGCAGCAAAAAGCGCGGCTATGGAAGCCGACAAGGCAGAGCTTGCACGCCAGCTAGCAGCGCTCAAAAACAAGGCTGATGCGGATATTGCCGAAGTGGGTGAGATTGAAAAAGCTCGGCTTTGTGCAGCGGCACCGCTGATGTTGAAGGCGTTGAAGATGGTGGCTTTGCTTAGCTGGTTGACAGGCGAAGAGCGCACCCAAATCCATGAAGCCATTTTTGCAGCTGAAGGCGGTGCGAAATGAATCTCTGTAGCCAATTCCGCACGTGGCTGGCCACGACACGCAAGCTGCGCCGCATGGCTGTGGCCATCGCAGGCCCGGACTACAACAACAATCGCCACGCAATCAAAAGCCACATTCGCAGCCGCACCCGCGCTGTGTTGAATGGTTTTGACGCACGCGCACAGTTTTTCCTTTTTCGCTCGGACGTTTTTCAGCTTATCAACGGTGGCAAGTAATGGCTATTTCAATCAACAGCATTCGTCGCGTAAGCAACGAACGCCCGCCCATTGTGGTGGTCTACGGTGGCCCCGGCATTGGCAAAACGACGTTCGCCGCGTGTGCGCCTGATGTGGTGTTTGTTCGCGTCGAGGATGGCCTAGGCAATTTGACCGCAAACGCGTTTGAAATTGCGAAAACCTTTGGCGAAGTGATCGAACAATTAGAGGCAATCCGCGACCAACAGCACAGCTATCGGTGGCTGGCGCTTGATTCACTCAGCGCGCTTGAACCGCTCATATGGGATGCGGTTTGTGTCGCAGACGGCAAAAAAAGCATTGAAGATTTTGGTTTCGGCAAGGGTTACGTGCAAGCGGGCAACGAGTGGCGCAAATTTTTCGACCTGCTTGGTCAGATTGTGGCTAGGGGCATCGGCTGCATTCTGATTGCGCACAGTGAAGTCGTGCGTTTCGAGTCGCCTGAAGTCCCAGCGTATGACCGCGCCCAAATCAAGCTGCACAAGCGCGCGTTTGGCCTAGTGTATGAGCGCGCTGATGTCATCGGGTATGCCGCGCCGCAGGTAAACGTCATCACTGAAAAAAACGGCGAGCAATCGCGCGGTCGTGGCGTCAACACAGGCGAACGCTTGCTGCACCTGACTGAAAAGCCCGCATTCGTGGCAAAAAACCGCTTCTCTTTTCCGCCCT
>JAYTAO010000244.1:0-4271 GCA_043737435.1 Rhodanobacteraceae bacterium
TGGCCATTGATGCGCACACCGGCGGCAATCAGCGATTCGACGCGGTATTTTTTGCCTCCAGCCAAAGCTCGCACTCGCACATGTTCCAGCGCAACACGCAGATCCGGCACGAAAATAGCTTGATTGCCGCCACGCCCCATGGACAGTTCGTCGCCATAGTGTTCGTCCTCTTCATACTGCAGCGCGCCTTTGCCCTTTTTAACAACGCGACGAATGAGCCATTTCATAGACGCTGGCCCCTACCAGTAGAAAAATACAGAAACGATATGTGCAATTAGCGTTGCCAGTAAGGCAAAACTAAGCGGCACGTGTACGAACAGCCAAATTTCCATCAATGCCGCAATTTGGATATCTCTTGCGACCTTTGTGGCAAGTGACTGGCGTCTACACATAATGTCAAGCAGGCGGCGCAGAGCCTCCGCTTGCCTATCATTAGATGTGTTGGAAAGGAAATCCACCATCATCACCATCGTTTGACCACCCGCCTGTTTTTTCGGCTGATCTGTCCCTGGTTTGTAATCCATCACCGCTTGGCGCAATTTGATTATTGCCGCACCGGATGCGTCTTTCGCGGTCAATTGCGCGTAGAAGTTACCGCCCAATTTGGTTTTTTGCACAGAGCGCAGCACGACGTCGTGCACGGCTTTGTCCACTTGGTCAGCTAACTGCAGCGCAGTTTTATCTAGCTCGGTAATTTCTTCGATCATTTGATCACGCGTGGTGTTGCCACGGTTTTGCGTCATCAACGCGGGGTAGCGCAAGTACGCAAATACGCCGAAGAAGCCCGAAAATATGACCGCGAACATCAAAAACAAACACAGTGTGTGAATGTTCCAGCCAAACTGAAAGCCAGAATGCAGCAAGCCGATCAGCAGTAGAGAACTGCCCAAATAGATATGAGCGCTAGTCCAGCCGCGCACGGAGCCCATATTAGAAGCGTAACGACGTTTGCGGATGCCTAAGAGCATCAACCAAACGATCAAAATCGCGGAAATTGTTCCTAATGTATAGCCCAGCCAAGAGCCACCATTCGGTGGCCCAACCGGCTGTTGCCAGAAATAGGCGATCAACGAGCCCAAAACGAGGATTAGGGTGACCCACAAATAGCGGTAACGCGCGTGATTTAGTATGGAGGCATGCATCGCCTGAGTTTTACCTACCCGTTACATTCCAGCAACGGGTTCTTCACAAAAAACCCTAAATTTCGATGCATTAAGGCAAAATAAATTTGATTTTTATAGTTACGTCGAGGTAACTCGGCAGCCGAGTTCAAGTTTTTGCAGTTTTATCTATTGTCAAGCGATTTTTTATGCCAGAGCGTCCTGCAAATCGGCATTGGAAACCAATAACTTTTCGCCTACTGCATCACCCAAAATGTGAGCGAGGGCAGCGCGTACTGTGACTTGCGCGTTCAGCACCCGGTGATGTCCTAAGCCAGTGGTGCTGATCATGCGTGCGTTCGGTGCCAGCATGGCGTACTGTGCGCCCGCGTTCCAGCTGACTTCGTTATCGGCTACATCATGGATGATCAGCACGCGTTGATGCACGTTAACGGTCGAGGTCTTCGCGGCAAAACCACCTACATCGCGATTAACGCGAGCACTGATTACCGCAGCAATGGCCTCAACAAATCGTAAAGGCAGCTTTACCCGGCGCACAAAATAGCGAATCGCCACCATCAAATCGGCGGGCGGTGCAACCAACACCAGCGGGCAGTGCAGGGCATTTTCGGCCGCCGCCATTGCCATGGCGGCGGCACCAAATGAATGGCCAACGCCGGCCGCTGGTTCGCCAAAGCAGCTACGCATCGCGTTTATGCCAGCAACAAAGCTCGGGAAGGTGGCCAAACGCCCGCTACTGCGTCCATGTGCGCTGTGATCAAAGCTGACTAAAGCAAATCCCGCCGCGTGAGCCGCGGTTGCCCAAGGCGCGAAGCGCAGTCCGAAACTGCTCCAACCATGGGCACACAAAACATACGGCTGCTTATTTGGATCCCCCAAAACGTACGCTTGATAGGAGACTCCATCGGCCATGACGGTTTGACGATTAAATTCTGCTGCCGATACGCTCAAGCTGCGTGCGCGTGTTCCTGGCGTTGGCGTACAGAACAAATCGGCGGCGCGCTCGGCCCGATGAAAAAATGGCAACCTAAGTAGCAACGCGCGCAACAAGAATCCGCGTTTACTCATTTCGAGCGGCGCTAGCTCGTTGTTTGGCATTTCAGTTCGAACGGTCGTGCTATTTTTAACGCTATGATTAGCGCTCGCAGCTGAACTCATGCTCGATTACTCCGGTTGATTGCTTGCTGAGCTGGAACGCTGCAGCAAGCGCATAAACGCTGCGCGCCCACGGGCGGCGGAATCTGGGTCGCGCAATGTGCGCAAATCATGGTGGACGGCTAAGAAGATGCCAAAGCACTCAAAACCCAATTGTTCTGCGTCCACTTGCTGATCCAGCTCGCCCGCTTCCAGCGCATAGCGCGCCGCCCGCACCAATTCGCTGCGCAATTGCTGCAAATACGCCAATACCGCATCCCGCACCGGCCCCGGTTGATCGTCAAACTCGTGCGAGGCGGAGAGTATGACGCAACCGTTGGCTAAGCTTTGATAGAACTCAACCATGTTTTCCAGCACCGCGCGTAATCTAGACAAGCCGCGCTTGAGCTTAATCGCTGGGTGAAACACCGCTTTAGAAAAATTCTCGGTCGCGGTTTTTAGCACCGCTAATTGCAAATCCTCACGCGATCCAAAATGCGCAAATACACCACTTTTACTCATTCCCACGCGCTCAGCGACATTGCCAATGCTTAAACCTTCTAGCCCACCGGTTTCCGCAAGTTTTAGCGCAGCTGACACGATGGCCTCGCGCGTGATAGCGCCTTTGCTGAAGCTGTTGAAAGACAGGTTTAGAGTTTTCATGGCGAAACTATAAACCGAACGTTCGTGCTTTTCAACGATTTTTTGCGAAGGCAGTTCACACAACTCAGGATTGCTGGCACGCCGGTGGCTGCCAATGATCTTTGGATTGCCTGTCATGCTTTGGCAGAGTCAGCGACGCTAGTTACCAAGAATACCCGTGAATTCGCGCGGGTTTCGGGGTTGTCTTTAGAAAATTGGGTCGTGTAGTCCATCAGTGCCTCTAGGCTGAAACACTAGCCGTCTAAACGACTTCTTCACAGGCGCAACTAGGCCCATACTTTAATCCTCCGTCCTTCTGGGTTAACCGCATGTGCCTCAAGTCATTTTTGCCACTGTTTTCGACTGTGCTTTTCACAAACCTTGTTAGTCAAACTGTGCTCGCCGCACCGCCGCCAAATGACGACTGGGCAAATCGAATTCAAATTTCTGCAGCGCAGTTGTCGGCCGGTTTTAGTGACTCGCAGAATTTAGCCGAAGCAACCACAGCGGCTACTGACCCAGGCGTTATGTGCAAAATTGGTAATCCAGTTGATCGCGGCAATACCGCTTGGTATGGCTTAACGACAGGCGCGACCGGGCCTTATTTAAAGGCAAGCGCAGGAGCCGGGTTCTCATCGGTGATGGTTATTGTTACTGGAACGCCCGGCGATTTTCGATTTGTCGTTGGCGGCTGCAATGATGATGGTGCGGCAAACTTTGGCTCGGGCTTGGATGGCTTGAAGTTGGCGGCGAATACCAGCTACTCGATCATGATCGCGCGGCCTAGTCAAAGCTCTGATAGCTCGCCGTTAGCTTTTTCTGCCGGCCTAGCGGCGGTGAAACGCGTTACCAAGTCAAATGATACCAACGACGGCGATTGCAGCGTCGCTGATTGTTCCTTGCGGGAAGCCATCCAAAGCCCGAACGGTGGTGCCATTGAATTGCCCGCTGGCGACTATGCGCTAACTATCGCCGGAAACAGTGAGAACTTGGGCAACACCGGCGATTTGGATATTGGCAAAGGGCTTTTTATATACGGCGCAGGTGCCACGAGCACCACCATCAGCACCACTCTTGGTGATCGCTTAATCGACGTTGATCCGCTCAATGATTTAATTGGCCCAACAGTAGGACTATTCAACTTAACTGTCAGTGGTGGCGGCGGCGCTGGCTTCTTCGGTACGGGTGGCTGCATAAACACCGCAGCGCAGGCCGGTAGCGGTGCGGGAGCTGGCCCTGCGAATGAATTTTTGGTGTTGAGCAACGTCGTGCTCACCAATTGTAGATCCGCATTGGGTGGCGGCGCGTTGGCGTCAGTTTCTGCGCCCATGCATGTGTTTGAGAGCACCATAAAAAACAGCACCGCTGGCAGTG
>JAYTAO010000245.1:0-4270 GCA_043737435.1 Rhodanobacteraceae bacterium
TGCCGCAGAAAATAAAATTTGAAATTGAAATTGAAATTGAAACTTGAAACTCGAATATTCATTGCGGAAGCCGCTTGTCGAAACCGGGTCTGTGTAAAATCTGTGCCTGCTCGCAAAATCAAATAAGAAACCTCGATGATCAAATCTCGCGCCGCCGTTGCCTTTGAAAAGGCCAAGCCATTAACCTTAGTAGAAATTGATGTCGCAGCGCCTAACGCGGGTGAAGTGTTGGTGCGGATTGTTGCCACTGGCGTGTGCCATACCGATGCCTATACGCTTTCTGGCGCCGACCCTGAAGGCTTGTTCCCAACCGTGCTTGGGCATGAGGGCGCTGGCATAGTGCAAGCGATTGGAGCGGGCGTGACTTCGGTTGCGGTGGGCGATCATGTGATTCCACTGTACACCCCGGAGTGCGGCGCCTGTAAGTATTGCACGAGCGGCAAAACCAATCTGTGTCAAGCCATACGCGCAACCCAAGGCAAAGGCTTGATGCCCGATGGTAGCAGCCGTTTTTCGCTTGAAGGTCAAGCCATATTTCATTACATGGGCACCTCAACTTTTTCTGAATACACCGTGTTGCCGGAAATCAGCTTAGCCAAAATCAGCAAATCAGCACCGCTGGAAAAAGTGTGCCTGTTAGGCTGTGGCGTGACGACGGGCATCGGTGCGGTCATGAATACTGCCAAAGTGACGCCGGGCTCCACGGTGGCGATATTTGGCCTGGGCGGTATTGGTCTGTCTGCCGTAATTGGCGCAGTAATGGCCAAAGCCAGTCGTATTATCGGCATTGACACCAATCCGGCTAAGTTTGAGATCGCGAAACAACTGGGTGCCACGGACTGCCTCAACCCGAAAGAGTTTGATCGCCCCATTGAGCAAGTCATTATCGATTTGACCGATGGCGGGGTGGACTATTCTTTTGAATGCATAGGCAATGTGCATGTGATGCGCCAAGCCTTGGAGTGCTGCCACAAGGGTTGGGGGGAATCCACCATTATTGGCGTGGCGGGTGCAGGGCAAGAGATTTGCACGCGGCCGTTTCAACTGGTCACTGGCCGCGTTTGGCGCGGCAGTGCCTTTGGCGGCGTGAAAGGCCGCAGTGAACTTCCGGGCTATGTTGAACGGGCTGAGCGCGGTGAAATCCCGCTCGATACCTTTATCACCCACACCATGGGATTAGAGCAGATCAATGATGCGTTTGATTTAATGCACGAAGGTAAATCGATTCGCACGGTGATACATTTTTAAAAATGTAGAAAGCATTATCCGGCAAGCTTTTCAAAGAAAGTTTTGACGCTTTCGAACCAGCCTTTGGCCTGCGGGCTGGTGTCTGAACCCTCTTCGGTTTCAAATGTGGCGTTGAATTCTTCCAATAGCTCTTTTTGACGCGCACTCAGGTTGACCGGTGTTTCAACCACCACACAGCACAACAAATCGCCGGTGGCGTCCGAACGCACCGAGCGCACGCCTTTGCCGCGCAACTTAAATACTTTGTTAGTTTGCGTTCCGGCCGGAATTTTAAGGATTGCCGAGCCACCCAAAGTGGGGACTTTTAATTCGCCACCCAACGCAGCGGTGGAAATGCGCACCGGGATATCACAATAAAGATCATCACCATCGCGTTTGAAAATGCTGTGCGGTTTCAGCTGTACTTCGACATACAAATCGCCGTTACCCGCGCCGCCAGGGCCCGCTTCCCCTTCGCCGGTGAGGCGTATGCGGTCGCCGTTATCCACACCGGCTGGAATTTTGACACTGAGTTTCTTTTCTTCGCGAACCCGACCTTGGCCATTGCAGTGTTTACAAGGATTTTTTATGGTTTTGCCGGTACCGCCGCAATTTGGGCAGGCCTGCTGCATCGAAAAAATGCCGTTTTGGATACGCACGCGGCCATGGCCGCCACAGGTTTTGCAGTTATCCACTTTGCCGTCGCTGCTGCCCGAGTTATTGCACTGGTGGCAGCCCACCAAACGTGGAACGCGAATTTCTTTTTCGACGCCGTTAACCGCTTCGTCTAAGTCTAAATCCATTAAAAAACGTAGATCTGAACCACGCCGGGCACCGCCGCCGCCGCGTCTGGATCCACCAAAAATATCGCCGAACATATCGCCCAGCATATCGCCCAGATCGGAAAATCCAGCTCCGCCGCCACCGCCGCCCATGCCGCCTTCAAAAGCGCGATGACCGTATTGGTCATAGGCTTGGCGTTTGGAGGTATCGCTTAAAACTTCGTAGGCTTCTTTGGCTTCTTTAAATTTTTCTTGGGCGCTGGCGTCGTCTGGGTTGCGGTCTGGGTGATATTTCATTGCGAGCCGACGAAACGCTTTTTTCAACTCGTCTTCGGATGCGCGCTTGTCGACGCCCAATACTTCGTAGTAATCGCGTTTTTCTGACATGGGTTTAAGGATTAATTGGGAACTTAAGTTCCGAGCCGGGCAATTTGGGGCTTAATTGGGCGATTTCAACCTAGAAGCAGTTTCAAAATGCCGCCGCAAGTCATTTAGCAAATCCGCGATGTCAGCGAAAACAACTTCGATCTCGCTACCGTCAAATCGATAAACGCTGTTTGCCGCATTCGGCCCTGGACGCAAAAATAACTCATTGCCGCTCATCGTCGCGAACGGCAAGCAGTCAAAGCCCATATTTTCAGGCTGAAAAGCCTTTTGATCGAGGATCGCTTGCGCATCCAGGGGGAAGAATTCAGTCATCGTTATGCCGCTTTCAAGAGTAATCTCGACTTCTGAAAGCAAAAGCGCGAATTCCGCGTACAGCGGCTGCATCGCATTCGGAACATCGCGCTGTAAATGCTCGGCATAAATCGCCCAATCGGGCGTGAGTAAGCGCGCCTGAAACGCACGTTTAGCCTCCGCCTGCTGTTGCCGAATCGTTCGTATTTGCCGAAACAGCATAAAACCCATGCCGCCAAGCAAGATTAAACTAATTAAAATTGCGGTCATGCTGGACATGGTTAAACCATGTGCATCCCACCGTTTACGTGCAGCGTTTCGCCGGTGATGTAGCTGGCTTCGTCACCGGCTAAAAACGCAACCGCATTGGCGATATCGCTGGCCGCACCCAAGCGCCCAAGCGCGATTTGTTTTGCCAGGGCCTCCCGCGCCTCGGCGGTCATCGCCGCGGTCATATCGGTATCGATAAAACCTGGCGCCACCACGTTGACGGTAATGCCGCGACTGCCGATTTCTTTAGCCAGGGATTTGCTAAAGCCGATCATGCCGGCCTTTGCTGCCGCGTAGTTGCTTTGCCCAGCATTGCCCATAACCCCGACCACAGAGGCAATCGAAATAATGCGCCCGGCCCGGCGTTTTAGCATGCCTTTGATCGCCAGTTTGCTTAAGCGAAACACCGAACCTAGATTGGTGTTGATAACGTCGAAAAAATCTTCTTCCTTCATGCGCATGAGCAAGCCGTCGCGGGTAATTCCGGCGTTATTGACCAAGATCGCTAAGCCGCCGTGCTCGGCTTCAATGCTGGCAACCACAGCTTCGCAATTCGCCGCATCTTCCACACGCAGAACTTTGCCGATGCCATGCGCACCCAAGGCAGCGGTAATCGCGGCAGCGCCGGATTCGCTGGTGGCCGTGCCCACCACGAATGCGCCACGCGCAATCAAAGCCGCAGCGATGGCAGCGCCGATACCGCGCGATGCGCCGGTGACGAGTGCGGTTTTTCCATTGAGATTCATTTTTGCTCCGGGGAATTGGTTTTAAATGGACGGCTCATCGTTTGAATTACAAACTGCTTTTGCGCCCAAGCGCATCATTAAATTCAACCGCACTAGCCAAGCCTGCACAGCTAAGTTCCGGCGCAATACGCTTTATCATGCCGCTGAGCGCTTTGCCGGGCCCGCATTCCACAATACGAGTAGCGCCCGATGCAGCCAAGCCCTGCACGGTTTCAATCCAGCGCACGCGCGAGTAAAGCTGCGCGACCAGTGCCGCACGAATCGCCTCAGGCGTGCTGCTTACGGCCGCGTTGACATTGTGTAGCAACGCCATTGTTGGCAAGCGCATCTCGATTTGCTCCAACGCGGCAGCTAGTTTGACTGCGGCCTCGCGCATCAGTGCGCAGTGCGAAGGCACGCTGACCGGCAAGCGAATGGCTTTGCGCACGCCACGTTCGGCGAGCAGTTTTAAAGCGCGATCAAGCGCGCTGGCATGCCCGGAAATTACCGTTTGTCCCGGCGCGTTGAGGTTTGCGGGCGCAATGATTTCGCCTTCAGCGGCATCTAAACACGCTTGTTCGATCAGCG
>JAYTAO010000246.1:0-10465 GCA_043737435.1 Rhodanobacteraceae bacterium
ACCCATACTGACGTTGGAGCGCGAAACATCTAAGGATTCCGCAATTTCATCGGCGTTCAATGACTGCGGCGAAGAAAAAATCAGCGCGTAAATCTGACCTACAGTGCGATTGATCCCCCAGCGGCTTCCCATTTCCCCAAAGTGCAACACAAATCGTAGGACTAATGGCGAGAGTTTCATGATGCACCTGTAGTTTCAGAAATTACTGAAATTATAGACTGCTTCGCCATCATGGAGAAGTGAAATTTTTTTATCAAATCGACTTGCATCAACTTAACTTTCGCTTTGTTGCTGGCATCATTCACGTCGAGAACGTTGTACGGCCCCAAGCCAACAAAGCAAATCATCGGAGCGCAATCGTGGTCAAGAGCAAGTCACTGAAAACTCGCGCAAGCATCCTATTGGCACTGACGCTTGCAAGTGGATTTACCCAAGCAACCCCCGGTGGCTCGGACGCTGAGCCTGTGGATCCGGCGGAATTTCGCATCCAGCGAATGCCGCCTACTTTAGAATCGCTCGCGCCATCGCGCGTGGTGAATGCAGGCGGCATTTGGACTTCGCGCGGCCCAGCACCAACCCAATCCGCGCAAGTGCGCGTGCCGCCAGACAACGAAGTCTGCGGTGCAATCCACGCCATTGCCGCACACCCGACTAACGCGGATATTTTGTATGTGGGGGCCGTTAATGGCGGCGTTTGGCGCACTACAAATGCCACTGCCGCGCGCCCAACTTGGGTGGCGCTTACAAGCTCTCTGCCTTCTCAATCTATCGGCGCAGTCGCGTTTGACCCCACCGATGCAGGCCGCCAAACTCTGCTCGTTGGCACCGGCCGCTGGAGTAATTTTGCCCAACGTGGCGACGATGAAATCGGCGTGTATCGCAGTGTCAATGGCGGCAGCTCCTGGAGCCAGCTCGGCGCTAACACGCTACTTGGCCAAAAGCTGATTTCGGTGGTTGCGCGCGGCAGCACCTTATTTGCTGGATCATTTGGCGGTGGCCTTTATCGCAGTACGGATACCGGCGTGAATTGGGCTCTGATTTCAGGCACGAATGGCCTACCCACGGGCGGCATCGGGGCCTTGAGTGAAGATCGTTTAAATCCAAACCGGCTGTTGATAGGCGTGCGCGGTACCACGCCTAAATTTTTGCGTAGCGATGATTTAGGTGCCAGTTGGACCGATATCAGCGCCGGTATCGCTAATTTGGGCGGCACCTCCAGCTTGCGAATCGTTGCTGGCAGCGGTTCCGTGCTTTTTTCCGCCGTAGTCAATAGTGGCACCTTAAAGGGCGTATATCGCTCGCCAGACTTGGGCAGCAGCTGGACAGCGATGGACGTGCCTGCAGTACACCCCGGTGGTCAAGGCACAGTAAACACCGCGCTGGTAGCTGACCCGAATAATCCAAATGTGGTGTATCTCAGCGGTGATCGGATTACTGCTAGTCCATTTACCGGCAATGTCGCTCGGCTGGACGCCAGCCTTGCGCTAGGGTTACAAAACACCTTCGTGGTCGACGCCGGTGCCAACAACACAGCCCCGCACGCGGATTCCCGGGCCTTGGCCTTTGATGCCAATGGCAATCTTTTAGAGTCAGATGATGGCGGCATTTACCGCCTCAGCAATCCCAGCACTGCAACCCGCGCGTGGGGTTCTGTAATTGGCGATTTGAACGTTATCGAAGTCCATAATCTAGCAAAAGACATAATCACCAACGTTTTGATTGCAGGTACGCAAGATAACGGTACGCACCAACAGCAAACCGCGAATAACCCGCGCTGGACATTTATCAATGGTGGCGATGGCGGTGATGTTGCAGTGGACAGCGCGAACCTCGGCCCGAGCGGCAGTTTTCGCTATATGAGTTCACAAAACCTAGGCGGCTTTCGCCGCGCGCGATACGACAATTCCAACGCCTTTATTACAAGTTTGACCATGCCGACACTACCGGTACTCACGCCCTCTGATTATCAATTCGTTACGCCATTTGAGCTCAACATCACCAATCCAGGCCGCTTGTTGATCGGCGGCTTAAATAATCTCTATGAATCAACCGATACCAGCACAGGCGCACCAACCCTAACCTCGCTCGGTGCACCAGGTTCGAACCGCCAAGCAGTGGCCTATGGTGCAACCAACGATCCTGATGCAATCTATGTTGGCAAGATCGCCGCGGTGTGGAAACGCAGTGGCGCGGGCGGCGCGATTACGCAAACTACAGCGCTACCCGCAGGGGCCGCTGACGTGACCGATGTCGCGATGGATCCAAGCAACTCTAGCCGAGTGTTTGCGGTTGATAACGATCAAGTATTCGCGAGCAACAATGGCGGCGCAAGTTGGACTGATGTGACGGGCAATCTGGGCATCATCAGCTCCCAAGATTTTCGCACCGTGGAATATATTTCCGACACCGAGGGCGACAGTGTGGTGATAGGCACCCGTTCCGGCGTGTATTCCGCACCCGCATTTGGCACGACGTGGGAGCGCTTGGGTAGTGCGCTGCCGGATGTACTAGTGTTTGATTTGCGTTACATTAAAAGCCAAAAGACCCTGATTGCTGGAACCTTAGGCCGCGGCGTATGGACCTATGAAGTCAACGCGGATCAACTGATGCGAGACGGCTTTGAATAATCCTGCATTAAAATAAGCGAAATCTTACTCGCCAACCCTTTCCAGCCGAGCTAGCAATGAAAACAATACTTATTACCGGTGCAAATCGTGGCCTAGGTCTGGAACACACGCGGCGTTTCGTTGAGCAAGGCGTATTTGTGTACGCCACGGCGCGTAACCCAAAGGAGGCGGAGGAGCTGCAGCAATTGGCGCGCGAGCACGCCGAATTAATGAAGGTGCTGGCCTATGACGCGCTCAAGCCCGATGCGCCCGCCGGGCTCAAAGCCGAACTCGGTGATGTCGCGCTGGACTTGGTCTTCTTCAATGCCGGCGTCAATGGCACGCGCCAGCTTTTTGGCAGCATTGACGCGCAAGCGGCAACGCAACTATTCCAAGTCAACGCGCTAGCACCGCTAAAGCTTGCCGAGGCCTTGGTCGGAAACGTGGCCAAGTCACAGCGCAAAATTTACGCGTTCCAATCCAGCTTGATGGGTTCAATCGGCGATAACGGCGCCAGTGGTTCCTACGCCTACAGAATTTCGAAATGCGCGCTGAACATGGTCGTTAAGAACATCGCTATAGATTTGCGCGAACAAGGCGTGATCGCGGTGGCGTTGCATCCGGGCTGGGTGCAAACGCGCATGGGTGGCGCGCAGGCACCGCTGTCGCTAGCCGAATCCGTGCAGGGTCAACAACGACTGATAAACGCCCTAACTTTGACGCAGAGTGGTGGTTTTTTTAACTTTGATGGAAAAGCGCTACCTTGGTAGGAATTTGCAAATGTCAAAGCGGCGGTCTCAGAAGGATTACCATACTCAGCAATTCCCACGCGTCATAAACATACGATTCAAAGTCGCGCTTAACTCGTCCGCTGTCGACCATTCCCCCGGCACCTTAAATGCTTGCGCCGACACGTCGCCCCGTGTGGCGATCACCACGTTATTCAGCCCCTCCCAATCTAGAAACGATTGGCAGTTGCCAAACGCGTCGAAAATTTTGCCGCAGCGTTCTAAATAGCGCGGCGAAAAGGGCACGAGATTAAAAACTGCGACTCCGCCCTGCGCCAGCGCACGGCGACAATTGCGATAAAAGCTTGGTGTGCACAAAGCTTCTGGTAACCCGTCGCGGTTATAGCCATCGACTAGAATCACGTCGAAATCGCGATGGTGATAAATAAAATCGCTGCCGTCGGCGAGCGCGATATTGAAACGATCACTGTTTTTGGGAATCGCAAACGCATCGCGCAACTGCAGCACGTGCGCGTTGATTTCCGCGATTTGAATTTGCGCCGTAAGATGCTGGTGGCAAAACTTCGCCAGTGAGCCGCCGCCCAGACCGATCATAGCGATGCGCTTTGGGTTCGCGTTGAACAGCAAAAACCCCATCATCATGCGCGTGTATTCCAATTCCAAGAAACACGGATCGCTGGTTCGCATTGAACTCTGCACCGCGTCCTCGCCAAAATAAAGCGATTTATTTTCGCCCTCCAAGACGATGTAAGGCGAGGCGCTTGAGCTTCGATCTAATGTGTTCATAGCCTAACTAAGCCTAGCCGGTGATCCAGGCGCGCAAGAACGCACTGAGTTTTTCCGGCGTGACATCAACTAGGCTCAACAACGAAATCATCGCCAGCATTAAACCAATCAGTGTGAGCCAATGCTGACCGCGCTTTTCGCGCGCATCGTCACGCTTTTCCTCGTCGTGCAGCAGCAATGAATGCACCGCGTCGAGCTGTTCGCTCAGCTCCACATGCGATTCACGCAAATGATTCACATCACTCAGGCGCGCCCAGACAAAGCGCAAATCCACGGTGTCCAGCCGCACCGGGCGGGCAAACAAAAACCGCGCAGCAAATACCAAACTATCCCGACGTAACGCGCTCAATTGCTCACTTGCGACTTTTGAGGCGGGCTGCGCCGCTAAATCGGCAAGCGCATCGACTGCACTGTCAATGGCAAATTGGTATGCCCGTAACAGCGCTAAAAGCATGCAGTAACGTTGGAAAATTGGATTCACATTTTTGGCGTCACTAATCAAAGCCAGCCCGCGCGGTTCTACACTTAATCGTCGCCCGCCGCGCTCTTCAAAATCTGCCGCAAGTAGGGAACTGGTGCCGCGCATGTATTTCGATGCGGCCGCGACCGAACCAGCATCGAATGGCAGAGATTGCCAGATTAGCCGCCCGCTATCGATAAGCAAACCCGCGCTGGGACTTATCCTGAGCGCTTGTGCCAATTGGTTGAACAACGCGTTGGTGAGCTGATCCACAGGCTCACTTGGCATGAGCGAACGCGAAATCACAAACATCGTGCAGGCAAAGCGCGTATCGGTAAAAAACTCCAGCTGCCAAATCTCGAAATGGGCTACATTGTCTGTATCCAATCTAAAAAACCTACAGCCCTGACGCAGCGCATCCTTGAAAAATTTGATCTCGGCCCCGCCGATCGTCAAAGTGGTGCGCGGCAAATTCAAAGTACCTTTAAATCTGAACAGCGCACTGATTACCGTGCCAGCACCCTCAAGCATTGCCGCCGCCATCAGCCACGCCGCGCCATAAACGCCAACTTCTCAAACAGATGGACATCCGCTTCATTCTTAAGCAGCGCGCCGTAAAGCGGGGGAATCAGTTTCTTGGCGTTTTTTTCGCGCAGCAATTCGATCGAAATATCCTCCGCGAGTAATAGTTTTAGCCAATCTAAAAGCTCGCTGGTGGAGGGCTTCTTTTTAATCGTTGGCAACTCGCGCACCTGAAAAAACGCGGTAAGCGCTTCGCGCACTAGATCAGCTTTGAGCCCGGGAAAATGCACGTCGATAATGGCGCGCAAGGTTGGCTCGTCTGGAAAGCGAATGTAATGAAAAAAACAGCGGCGCAAAAACGCGTCCGGCAGTTCTTTTTCGTTATTGCTGGTAATAATCACCATCGGGCGAAATTTCGCCTTAATGGTCTGCCGAGTTTCATACACATAGAAATCCATCCGATCCAGCTCGCGCAAAAGATCATTCGGGAACTCGATGTCTGCTTTATCAATTTCGTCGATCAAAAGCACCACGCGCTGCTCGGCCTCAAAGGCCTGCCAGAGTTTTCCCGGCACGATGTAGTTGGCAATATCGGACGCCCTGCCCTCGCCCAACTGTGAATCACGCAAGCGCGCAACGGCATCATATTCATACAGCCCATGCTGGGCTTTGGTGGAGCTTTTGATATGCCACTCAATTAACGGAACTCCAAACGCACGCGCAACTTGTTCGGCAAGCAGCGTTTTGCCGGTACCGGGTTCACCTTTAATCAGCAACGGGCGCTGCAAAATGGCGGCGGCATTGACGGCAAGCTTTAGCTCGTCGGTTGCAACGTATTGATCTGTTCCAGAAAAACGCATGTAGAGTGCTCAGGGTTCAAGCCCATTAGAATAGCGTAAGCGTGTCAGCACTGAGCGACACGCTTATTTTTTTGACGGGCATCCGCTAGCATCGCTCGGCCTTATTTCGTTGAGCTTTTTATGCGCCTCACCCGGGTTTACACGCCTGATTTGTTGTCCCCTGATACTGTCGTAGTGCTGTCTACAATGCCCTCGGCGCATCTCATTAAAGTATTGCGTCTACGCCCTGGCGCTAAGGCGGTGTTATTTAATGGGGATGGCAGCGATTACCTTTGCGAAATCACGTTGGCAAAAGCCGAAGCTGCGCAGCTTCGAATTTTAAGCGTGCAGCCCGCAGCGGCTGAATCACCGCTGAAAATAACGCTGCTGCAAGCCATTTGTCGCGGCGATAAAATGGATTGGGTGTTGGAAAAGGCGACTGAACTCGGCGTAACTCATTTTATCCCTGTACAAAGCGAGCGCTCAGAAGTGCAGCTGGACAGCGAGCGCGCGGGTAAACGCCGCGACCATTGGCAGCGCGTAGTCATTAGTGCCTGCGAGCAATCCGGGCGCGCATTCGTGCCGCAGGTGGAAGCGCTACAACCGTTAGCGAATCGGCTCAGTAGTCAAGTTTCGGCTGCCGCCAAACTCGTACTTGAACCGGGTGGCAGGCCAATCTCCACGGCTGGCGCACTGACTAGTGTGGCGCTCGCCGTCGGGCCAGAAGGCGGCTGGTCGGAGCGCGATCTTGCGCAGCTGACTTTATCCGGATTTAGTGCGGTTGCCATTGGTTCAAGGGTTCTACGCACTGAAACGGCCGGGGTTGCCGCGATCTCAGTGATGCAGGCGATTTGCGGTGACTTTTTGCAGTGAAGGTGCTTGCTATTGACCGTAGCCGTAAAAACTTTTCAAAATATCCGCACTACCCGCATACTCTGCCGCGGTGGCAGGTACAAACTGGCTGATCCGCAACTCGCTCAGCGCCTGAAATGCGTCTTGATCTTCGTGCATTTTCAACAGCGCTTCTTTAATGGCGGTTTTAGTCGCCGCGTCCAAAGCAGGCGAAGCTGACACAGCGATACCCGGAAATTCGCGCGATTTCAGCACTTCAAACATATTGGAATAAAGCGAAGTCATGCTGGATGGCACCATTGCCGCTTTGCCTTCGTCAGCGAATACCGCATCAATAGCGTCATTCCAAGTGGCAACCGTGGTTCGAATGTCCGGCTGCTGCATAGGATTCGGAAAATATTGCAACAGCATCGCATAGCCCAAGCTGGGGGCCGACATGGTCATAATATTTTCGGCCAGCAACGCTTTAGTATTACCTACCCCGATGTCTTCCGCACTCAATAAACTATAGCTGGAGGGTTCAGCGGCACGTACCAAAGGTTCAAATTTGTAAAATTGAATCCGGTAATCGGTAAAATGCGCTTCGTCAAAAACTAAATCCCAGCCTTTATTACTGCGCATATCCGCCCAGTAGCTGGAATAATTTCTGGAGGTGACCAATTCAATCTTAAATTTGGTTGTCTTTTCTAAATACGCAACAAAAGGCTTGTAAACCTCAAACGCTTGCTCTTGGCTGTAATCCGGTTCAACGGCCAGCTTTACAACTCGCTGCTGTGCATAAATTGGACTGGAAAGCAAAATCGCGAGGGCAATTCCGGTCAAAGTCGTTTTCATGAACTAAACCTTTTAGAGTTTTCAAGCCCAATCGGGCAATGCAACTCTCGCATGCAATTGCTGAACATTCCAGCCTTAAAAAGCGAACAAAACGCAACTAAAAAAACCCTTCACTGGGGGACGGCAAGTTGGATCTGATTGTTTTCTGAAGGCCTAAGGAATTCATCTTCTGCCGAACGACAAAACACAGCTAAACCATCTCGTTGAATTGAAAATTCGGGCAACAAATTGTTGGCGACCACAGCCAGTGCGAGCACACCTTGTGCCTGAATAATTTCAATCTCCTCGCTCAACTCATGGCAGAGAAAACGGCCAGGAATGATGGGCTGATCGAATTGCAAAACCCTTAAATTACGCTTGAGCACGCCTTTGTAGTGCAGCCGTGAAATCACTTCTTGGCCCGGAAAGCAGCCTTTCTTAAGGCTTAAGCCCGCAAATCGTTCAATGCCCAACATTTGCGGTAAAAAACGCTCACCCCCACCATTCCAAGGGATTTTCAATTCAATATCCCGCGTCTGCCAATGCGCGAAAAAGTGTTCAGGCGCAAACTTGAACTCGTTAATGCTGCCTATACCTAAAGCTCGACCATCGTCCAATTGCACACTTGTAATCCCGGCATTCAAAGCATGCTGTGAGCCAATCACAGCGATGTGGGCCTCGGCTTGAGTGATATCAACCTTCGAACGCAGTCGGTAGTTGTTTAAGCCAACGGTGAGCGCCCGAGCGGTATTGGCAGCGACGATCCAGCAGTAGCTCATTTGGGTTCTAAATAGCCAACCCAATCCAATCACCCGACCGTTGGCCGCGCACCAGCTGGCAAATTGTTTAGCCCCAGGTTCCAATGCGGCTATATTTGAGCTGAGCTGCGATTGTAAAAACTTTTCAGCATCCAAGCCGCTTACCCAGATAGCCGCTAAGTGCGGCATCACATAGACATCGTCAATCACTGCCATAGCGCTAATGTCCAACCTTAAAATAGAAGTTTTGCGTAGATTATTTTGCCTAGACAAAACAAGCTTGCGGGCTGATAAAACAGAGTTTACTCTCGGAGCAATATGAGCATCGACGAAATTCCAAAAACTGCGCTAAGCCCTGAATTTGAAAAGAAAAGTCTGCATTCTGACGAAAACTTGCGACAAATTGAGGCGATAACGAATTTGCAAACAGCGAGCGCGACGCTATCGGCAGACATTTCAAAGCAACCGAAAGAACTAGGTGGACGCATCGGAGCTGACCCGACCCGATACGGAGACTGGGAAAAAAACGGGCGCTGCATTGACTTTTAAACCTAAAAACAACACTGATGTTTTAGCAGCAAACTAGCTTTGCCCTAACAAATAAATCAAAAAAAACAACCGCCTTAAATTTTAGCTCAAGGATTCGATATGGCCTCCGAGGCGCAACTGAAAACATCTAGCCACGCGAAGCGTCCGCTGTCGCCGCATTTGCAGGTCTATAAGCCGCAATTGACCAGCGTTATGTCGATCATTCATCGAGGTACAGGCGTCGCACTGTGTGCTGGCGCGGTGATGATCGCCATTGGTCTGCTTGCTCTCGCGGATGGCTATGAGTCTTGGACTTACTTTAGAACCCAGTGCGGGACGATATTGGGAAAATTAGTGATTGCTGCGTTTGTGCTGTCACTGGTTTACCACTGGCTTAATGGGCTTCGCCATCTGGGCTGGGATGCGGGATATGGTCTGGACATTCGCAAAACCTATACAACTGGCAAATTGGTGCTGATCCTTTTTGCCGTCATCAGCGCCGCGCTGCTGTATTTTGGCTTAAGGAGTTCGACGTGAGCAAAAAATCATTACAAAGCCTGCAGTCGCCACTCGGGGCGGTGCGGGGATTGGGTTCTGCTAAAGAAGGCGTCGGCCATTGGTGGCACCAGCGGTTGACGGCCGTTGCATTGGCGCCGCTATCGATTCTTTTCGTCTGGTTGGTGCTGCATTTACTCAACGCAGATTACGACGTGGTGCGTGCAACGATTGCACAGCCCTACGTTGCCGTTTTGTTGATGTGCTTTATGGTTAGCTTGTTCTATCACGGTCAATTAGGGCTGCAAACAATTATTGAAGACTATATTCACCAACGGCCGCTGGAGTTGACGCTGCTGATTTTGGTGAAGTTCTCCGCATTATTGTTTTCAGTGGCAAGCGTGCTGGCGATTGCGCGCATTGCATTGACTAATACTTAAGGTAAACAAGATGACAACCGCTTACAAACTGCAACACCACAAATATGACGTGATCGTGGTCGGCGCTGGCGGCGCGGGCTTACGCGCCACTATGGGATTGGCCGCAAAGGGCTTGCAGACCGCATGTATCACTAAAGTTTTCCCGACCCGCAGCCACACCGTTGCCGCGCAAGGCGGCATGAGCGCCGCACTGGGTAATATGGGTGAAGACAACTGGCGCTGGCACATGTTCGACACCATCAAAGGCTCAGATTGGCTGGGCGATCAAGACGCTATTGAGTACATGTGTAGGGAAGCCATTCCATCAGTGATTGAACTTGAACATTATGGCGTGCCTTTTTCGCGCACCGAAGAGGGCAAAATTTATCAGCGCCCTTTTGGCGGGATGACCACCAAATATGGCGAAGGTCCACCCGCGCAGCGCACTTGCGCAGCCGCAGATCGTACTGGTCACGCCATTTTGCACACGCTATACCAACAGTCGCTGCGCTTTGATGCACGGTTCTTTATCGAGTATTTCGCCACTGATTTGATCATGGAAGGCGGGGAGTGCCGGGGCGTGATCGCTTGGGATTTGGCGGAAGGCACGCTGCACGTGTTTCGCGCCCATGCAGTCA
>JAYTAO010000247.1:0-1610 GCA_043737435.1 Rhodanobacteraceae bacterium
GGCGGCTTGGGCGTAGCGGTTTTTGTCACCGCCAGTTTTGGAATGGTGGCGGTGGCAGAGATTGTTGCAAAGCTGTGCGCGCCGTCGCCTAAGTCTGGATGATTTGAGGAACCAGCCCTCATTTCGACTGGCGCGACAATAGCCAGCCCACACCAAAAACCAACAAAAATACAAATAGCGCCCCAATCGCACCCTGCACCAATGGCCAAATGCGATGTGAGGTGCCGACCCAGGAATAGCGTGTCGCAACCGCACAGCAGGAAATTGCGCTCACGCAGCTGACTGCAGCCAAATTGAAGTTGTAACGTCCTTGCGCTGGATACGCAATAAAGCGCAGCCAAATTAATAGCGCAAAAAAGGGTGCCAGCAGCCAAAAACCCAGCGTCAATAAAATGAGCTGCATCATTTATACAATATCGCTTAAGCCCGCGCGCACATCAGCGATCGAGTCACCTGCGCCGTTGGCGACTATCGTGCCGTCAATCTCATATTCAACGCCAAACTCCAGTTCACGAAATAAGCCCTGCCCGGCTTTCAGTGCCGCCATCATTTGCCCGCAGCTGCGCGCGTCTTCAAAGGCGATGCTTTCAAGCAGCACCGTTTGCTGATCTGGTGCAACCAGCTTAAAGCGAAAGCCTTCGCTATCCTTAAAAGTCGTCAATTTTGCGAACTTTTTAGCTTCTACTTTGGCGGGCTTGGGCGCCAAGGAATTCAGAGACCGCAAACCAACGGCGTCACGCAGACGTGCCATAAAAGGCATCGATTCCAGACGCACTTTCGCGGCACCTGCAGCTAATATTTCCTCGACCTCAGCCGGATTCGTCAGCAGCGCTTCATAACGTGCGCGCGCTGGCGCGATTTTACTTTCCACTAAATCACCCAAGTGCGATTTCACATCACCCCAGGCCATACCGCCCGCCATTGCCTCGGCCAGCGCCGCACTCTCAGCGGGTGTTGCGAACGCCTGATAAATCGCGAACAGCGCGGATTCGTCTTTCGTTTTCGGCTCGCCAGGCAGCTTCGAGTTGGTCACAATTTGCGCAATAGCCGCGCGCATTTGCTTCGGTGGCAAAAATAGGCCAATGGTGTTGTCGTAGCTTTTGCTCATTTTTCGGCCGTCTAAGCCGGGCAAAACCGCACAATGCTCGTCAACCAGCGCTTCTGGTAACGTAAAATATTCGGCGCCATAGACATGGTTAAAGCGCTGCGCAATATCGCGAGCGATCTCAATATGCTGCACTTGATCCCGCCCAACGGGCACTGCGTGCGCATTGAACATCAAAATATCCGCTGACATCAGCACCGGGTACGTGTAAAGCCCCGCTGTTACGCCTAAGTCCGCATCGTGCCCGGCCGCTGCATTGTGATCGACTGCGGCTTTATAGGCGTGCGCGCGGTTGAGCAGGCCTTTCGCGGCCACACAGCTCAGCAGCCAATTGAGCTCGGCAATCTCATAAATATCTGACTGGCGATAAAACGCGACGCAGTTTGGATCAAGCCCTAGCGCCAGCCAGCTTGCCGCAATTTCGAGCGTTGCGCGTTGGACTTTGGCGGGATCTGTGCCGCCAATCAGGGCATGCAGGTCGGCCAAGAAATAATACGAGCGCACA
>JAYTAO010000248.1:0-4240 GCA_043737435.1 Rhodanobacteraceae bacterium
GCAGACGCGAATTCGTGATTTTTTTGATGGCTAAAAATATGCGCAGAAGCATGAATAACACGTTCCAAACCACGCTTTTGCTGCTCAATAATCATCACATCGCGATACGCTCTTAAAGTAGCATACAGTGTGGTGTAAAGTTTTTGCGCGGTCAGTTCAGTTTTATCTTTGTAGTCGTTGATATCATAATTCGCAATAACGTCTTGCTCAGGCGCTTGGCCGGGTTGACCAGTGCGCAGCACGATGCGAATAAAATTATTGCCTAGCTCTGAGCGGATATATTTCACCAAATCAAGCCCGGCCGTTTCATGCTCCATCACCACGTCAAGCAAAACTAGCGCTAAATCGGGCGTATCCCGCAATAAAACCCGCGCTTCACTGCCTGAGTAGGCATGAAAAAATTTCAGCGGACGTTGCTCAAAGCGAAAATTGCCAAGCACCAGCTTGGTCACCTCATGCACGCCCGGCTCATCGTCTACAACCAGAATATTCCAGGGCTCTAAGTCTAGGCTGGTTTCTTCTGCAAAGCTAAAAAGCGTGTCAGTCACTATGGCCTCGCGTTATTAGGTGCTCGCGTGATTAAACAAAGGGTGAAAAACTTTTGGAACACATTTCTGCTGGAATACATTTATGAGCTGGAATACATTTATGAAATAAGGTGCAATTAAGACGCTGTTCGAATCATTACCTACAATCAGTGCTTCAAATCAATACGTACGACTTCTTGTAAGCGCGCCAGGGCAAGCTCAATCAGCCGTGGATCGTAATTCAAAATTCGCTTGATCGCCTCTTGAAAATCACTTTTTGGCTTTAGCTCAGCGAAACTACGTTGAATGAAGCTTCGTACTGGCGGTGCCGCAAGGCGTAGATCGAACGCGATCTCAGACCGCGCCGCCAATAGTGCAACCAAATCATTTAGATCATCGCTACTTTGATAATTTGCTAATCCACGCCCCAGGAAAGCTTCTAATTTCATCGCCATATAAAACGCGAGATTCGCGATTTTGACGTTCAAGTCGGGGCCCGCCACATATTTTCGCGGCATTGCAAAAGCATCCCGAATAAATCTGGAGGCGAACGGGTTAAATACTGGGTCAACATTCCAAAAGCACACCGTAAGCGCCCCCATTTTCCAACGCCCGCGGCCGATCATCGTATCTTCACGCATACCGATCTCTTTTAGCTTGATCGTTAAACCCATGTGCCCGAGCTCGCCCTCTGTGCTGGCAATAACATCTAGCCACTGCGGGGGTGTTGGGCGAACAAAGCCCGGCTCCGTAAAAAGCATGGACGTCGCACAGCCTCCAGCAAATACCAGATGCGGCAACATCGGCTGCATGCGCTTTACGGTGTTGCGAAAAAGCACGAGTTCGGGGTTTTCCATTTTTGAGCAATCCATATTGGGAATTCGCAAAGTTTCCCAAACATCAGGCATGCGCTTTAGAAACGCAAGCGTTACATAGGCTCAAAGCAAGAGTTGTGTCGCATTCGGCAATGTATCAACGACCTGCATTGGCACGTCCAAAGCGTTCAGCCACCGCATCACCAATCGCTTGGCACATGTCTTCTAGGCTTGCAGATTTTCGAGCGCTGACCATGCCACATAAACTATTCAAGCTCACATTAACTTTCTCAAGCACGACCAAACCCTCGCGTTCGATGAAGCGGATTGGGTGCTGGCTGTAATTCCCAGCGATTTTTGCATCCAAGTTGTACGCTCGTAAAATGTAGGGAATATTTTTTAAAGTACAACTTTTATGAATTGGTTTGACAATACGATATGCCTTAACGGGTATCTGAAAACCCTTCACGATCACTACCCTTGAAAGCACAGCGCGAACCCGCCACCATCGGCATCCGTTTTCCTTTGGTTTTCTATTTTCATGGCAAATGACTACAACGCCGCCGATATCGAAGTTTTGCAAGGGCTTGAACCTGTGCAGCGTCGGCCTGGCATGTACACAGATACGACCCGACCGAACCATTTAGCGCAAGAAGTCATTGATAACGCGGTAGATGAGGCGCTGGCGGGCCACGCTAAACGCATTGAAGTGACGTTATTTAGCGACGGCAGCTGTGAAGTCATCGACGACGGTCGCGGCATGCCGGTGGATATCCATCCGGAACATAAGGTTTCCGGGGTTGAACTGATTCTTTGCCGTTTGCATGCGGGCGGTAAGTTTTCCAACAAAAACTATGCGTTTTCGGGCGGTTTGCACGGCGTTGGCGTCAGCGTCGTCAATGCTCTATCCGACAAACTTGAGGTTTTTATCAAGCGCGGCGGCCAGGAATACCTAATGAGCTTCGCACACGGCGCGAAAACGTCCAATTTGAAAGTCATCGGTGAAGTCGGCAAACGCAACACCGGGACGCGCGTGCGCTTTTGGCCGGAAGCGAAGTATTTCGATTCGCCGCGCATTTTGGTCAGCAAACTTGAGCACCTACTGCGTGCGAAAGCAGTGCTATGTCCAGGATTAGAAGTGCTGCTCAGTGACGAAACGACCGGATTAAAGCAGCGCTGGTTCTATCAAGACGGCTTAAAAGACTATCTGCGCGGCCAGTTGGCGGATCAGTTTGTATTGCCCGCTGAGCTTTTTTGCGGCGCGGTCAAAAAGGAACACGACCAAACCGACTGGGCGCTCGCATGGCTGCCGGAAGGCGATCTGGTGCAAGAAAGCTATGTCAATTTGATTCCCACCAGTCAACACGGCACCCACGTCAACGGCATGCGCAGCGGGCTAACCGATGCGATTCGGGAGTTTTGTGAGTTTCGCAATTTGCTGCCGCGCGGCATCAAGTTAGCACCGGAAGACGTTTGGGAACGCTTGAGCTTTGTTTTGAGCTTTAAACAAATGGAGCCGCAGTTTTCTTCGCAGACGAAAGAACGCTTGTCTAGCCGCACCGCCGCACCCATCGTGCAAAGCGCACTGCATGATTCCTTTAGTTTGTGGCTGAATCAACATGTAGAAGCGGGTGAAAAAATTGCGCAGTTGGTCATTGAACGCGCGCAATCACGGCTAAAAACCGAAAAACAAATCACCCGCAAAAAGATCACCAGCGGCCCTGCCCTACCCGGAAAACTGGCCGACTGCGTCAGCCAAGATTTGAGCCGCACCGAGCTATTTATTGTCGAGGGCGAATCTGCAGGCGGCTCCGCCAAGCAGGCGCGGGAAAAGGACTTTCAAGCAATTTTGCCGCTCAAAGGCAAAATTTTGAACACTTGGGAAGTGGAAAGCGGCGCGGTGCTAGGCTCGCAAGAAGTGCATGACTTGGCGGTTGCGATCGGCATGGACCCTGGCAAAGGCGATTTGAGCGGCCTGCGCTACGGGAAAATTATTATTCTGGCCGACGCTGACTCGGATGGTTTGCACATCGCGACCCTGCTCGCGGCGTTATTTTTAAAGCACTTTCCAGCGCTGGTGCAGGCCGGGCACGTATACGTCGCAATGCCGCCGCTATTTCGCGTGGATGTCGGCAAAAAGGTGCATTACGTGATTGACGAGTCCGAACTGAATGCGCTGCTGGAAAAGCTGACCCGCGACAAAGTGCGCGGCAAGCCGGACGTGACGCGTTTCAAGGGCTTGGGCGAGATGAACCCCTCGCAGCTGCGTGAAACTACCATCAATCCCGATTCGCGCAAGCTCGTGCAGCTGTATGCGGGCGATGCGGTTTCAACCGCTGAGCTGATGGATATGCTGCTGGCAAAAAAGCGCGCCTCGGATCGCAAAGAATGGCTGGAGCGTAAGGGTGATATGGTTGAAGTGGTTTAGCGACGCTGCTGCATCGCTTTTAGGCACAATTTTTGGCGACCAAATACCGCGCACCAAAACTTTTGGATTCCAAAATTAGCCATGAAAAAAGCAGCCTTTGATCGCAAACAACATGTTTATAAAAACAGCGCTTTCGAGGAGCTGATTAAAGATGCTTTGCGATTTTTTAGTGGCACACCCGTTCATGAAATGCCGCCGCCAGAATCGTTTATTGGCGCTGGCGTTTACGCGTTGTACTACACCGGAAAAAACCCTCTTTACAAAAAGTATGCCGAGCTCAATCGGTTAGCTTACGCCGCTCCAATCTATATTGGAAAAGCCGTTCCCAAAGGCTGGCGTCAGGCACGAACCTCTAACACCGAGTCGACAACGACCAAAGAACTCAACTTGCGCCTGAAACAACATGCTCGCAACATTGATGACGTGGTTGATTTGACCAAGGATGAATTTTCTTGTCGCTTTGTTATTTT
>JAYTAO010000249.1:0-4234 GCA_043737435.1 Rhodanobacteraceae bacterium
ACGCGGCCGTCGTCGTCATTGCCCGGGTAGCCGCCGACTGGAAACAGGCCATCAGGTGCCAAGGCTAAAAAGCCATCGACGCCAGCCCGGCGCGCCACATCTTCAATGTAAGGATTCAGACCACGGTTTTCATGCACGATCAAAACCGCAGGAAATGGCCCGGTGCCAATTGGCTGCACCAGATAGCCACGCATCGTGCCAGAATTGCCGCCAGGGGATGGAAAGCTGACGTAGTTCGCTTTGATGCGAGTATCGGTGAAGTCAATCATTTGCGCCTGCGCATAGCGCGGTAAAAGTGCCTGCGCCATGGCCAAGCCGGTACCCACCGCCACCGTCAGGCTGGCCGCGCGGCTCAAGAATTCGCGCCGATCCATTTTGCCGTGGCAATATTCGTCATAAAGATCAAACACGCGCTGATCGATTTCCAATTGCGTGATGCCACCTGCCGGCGCGAGTTCAGATATTTGCGTTGAATCTAAGGGCTTGTTCATCGTCTTAACTCCGTCAATTGCATTGGCTTAGGTTTGGCGTGGGTAGTTAGTTAGCGCGAGCATAGCGTGCTCTGCCAAGCATCCGTGTATTAAAAATGTGCAGACACCTAGGCATGGGATACAGCACTAAAGTCACTATGCCGGCCCATCTGACTGCGCTACCCTAGCCTGACATTTTATGACGATAGGTGTGATGATGGCTTTGCAGTGGACGACGGTAAGCTTGCACGAGGCGTTAATCGCTTCTGAGTTAAATCTTGAAGGCAAAATTGAGCTGCATGATGGCGTGGAGCCGAATATCTCGGTGCAGCTGACGGATTTTGGTGATCTGCCGGTACAAATTACCGTTTCCGGTGCGCAATTGATGGTTTCTTCTGCGCTTTGGGAGGCCTCGCAGGTAAAAGATCTGGCGCGATTTAATGAGCTGGCACTCAAACTTAATCCGGTCAATGCCTTATCTAACATCGGGCTGATTACGATAGCGCCAGGCCGCGATCTTTACATTATGTTCGGTGAGCTATCTGCGGGTTCGGATTTGGCGCACGTGATTGAGGAAATTCGCGTGCTCGCGGACAACACGATTGAAGCGGCGGAAGCGTTTTCGGATCAGTTGATTTCAGGAGTTAAGTCATGAGCTTATGGGGCAAAATTTTCACGATGTTTCGCGCACGCGCCAATGACTTGGGCGAGGCGGTGGTTGATGCCAACGCTTTACGCATTTTGGATCAAGAGATTCGCGACGCCAGTGAGGCGCTGCGCAAATCGCGTGATGATCTGACCACGATGATGGCGCAGCGTAAGTTGAGCTTCAATAAAGTGCAGCCAAAGCAAAATAAAATTGCTGAATATTCCGGATTTATTGAACAGCTGCTTGATCGTGGTGATGAAACATTGGCGCGGGAGGTGGCGCAGAAACTGGCTGACCTAGAGCGTGAAACCGAAGCGGATGAAGCACTTTTGCTGCAATACGACAGCAATATCGAAACGCTGAAGAAATCCATTTTGCAAGCGGAAAGCACGATCAGCCGGCTCAAACAGCAGGTCGATTCGGTCAAAGCAACCGAAAACGTGCAGCGCGCGCAAGCGGCGTTGGCGACGCAACATTCGGGCACCAATACCGCCCTACGCACGGCCACGGATTCGCTGGAGCGAATTAAGCAAAAGCAGCTGGAACGCGCGGCGAAATTCGATGCAGCAAAAGAGCTAGAGCATTTTGGCGGTGATCACGATTTAAAAGCCAAGCTGGCGCAAGCGGGCCTGCTGGAAGATCACTCTAGTGCCGATTCGGTGCTGGCTAGGTTTAAGGCTAGACCAGCTTTAGGTGCACCAGCGACGCCGTTGCGCTTGGATCTAGATCAATCCAAATCTGGCAGTAATTAGGGCCGCAATGTTTGATTTTCTAAAAAAAGCCGCGCGTGCGAAGTTCGCGACGAACTTGCCGCCCCCGCCGCCGAATGCGTTGCCGCTAGGCTTGCGCGTCGGCGGCGCGGTTAGTATTGATGCGCTGCCGTTTCGGGTGTTGCGATCGGAGCTTTTATTTCAGCTGCCACCGGGTAATCAAGTGATTGAATCGCGCGGCGTGATTGATTTGGGCCAGGGTAGCGAATTGCATCGGTTTTATTTGAGCGACGATGCTTTTATTCAAGTAAGCACCCAGGCCAGCGTATTGGAGGAGCTTAAGCTGTTTCAGTTTGCCGAAACTCGGCACCCCAACACGCGTGCTGCGTTAGAAGCGTGGCTAAAAGAAGGCTCGGAACTTGGCCGCAGCAGCATTGTTTTGCAGGGCAAAAAATTTGAGCGGGTTTGGGGCGAACCAACGGAGGTTTATTCCCCGCCCGTGGTGTTCGAGGAGCAGGTTTTTAAGAATAGCCCAAGCCAGCCTGATTACGATTTGACGCATTACGCCATGCTGTATCAACGCGAAATTCCTAATAGCGAGCGCTTGGAATATTTGCTGATTTCGGTCGAGGATTCCGGCCCGACTGATTTTTGCGTGGTGTTTTCTCTGGGCGTGGATATTAGTGTCGCGGATTTGGAAATAATTTAGTATTTTGAGTTGTTTGTAAGCTAATGAATTTAACGATGATTTTTTGGGAGATTGTGCCGTGTTGAATCAGTATCTTGCCGGATTACCGGCATTTTTGGCCTACTTTGGCGTATCTGCGGCGCTGCTTATCGCGTTTGGTTTTGTTTACAGCAAGCTGACTCCGCATCACGAATTTGAGCTCATCAAGGCGAATAAATCTGCGGGAGCCGTCGCTTTTGGCGGCAGCTTGCTGGGTTTTGTACTGCCTTTGCTCTCCGCGATCTCAAACTCGGTCAGCCTAGTGGATTGCTTGCTGTGGGGCGTGGTGGCTTTTGTTGTACAGATCCTAACGTTTTTCTGCTTGCGGCTGTTCATTAGCGATTTGGGGCAAAGGATCGCTAAAGATGAAATGGCGAGTGGCGTGTTTGTCGCATTTACCTCGGTCGCGGTGGGCGCTTTAAACGCCGCCAGCATGAGTTCGTGAGCGCGCTATGAAACGCTCCAGATTTATAAAAATAGCGGTGCTGGGTGCGGCGCCAATGCTGCTGGCGGGCTGTGAAGAAGAGCGCCCAGCGATCGTGTATGAGTCCGTGGACGCCTGCATTAGTGCCGCGCAGGTTCCAGCGGAAATGTGCCGTGAAGACTATGCACGCGCTGAGAACCTGCATTCAACCACCGCGCCGCGCTATCAGTCAGGTAGCGATTGTGAGACAGATTTTGGTGCCGGACAGTGTCAACAAAGCACGAATTCAGGCGGCATGTTCATGCCGTTTATGACTGGCTACATGATTGCATCCCTGATGCAGGGCGGCGGCAATAATTGGTACGCCAGCCCCGGCAGCCACAGCGCGCAACCGCTTTATCGAACCAGCGGATCCAGCACGTGGCGCACCGCGGATAACACCCAGATCGGCAATCGTAGCGGCGCGATGAGTGTACCGGCGTCCTCGGCGCAGCCAGCTACCCGCGCGGTCACCATGTCGCGTTCTGGCTTTGGCTCCAGCGCCTCAGCGCGCGGCGGGTGGGGCGGTTAGGTGCAACGTATTGTAATCCCAGAGCGCGCGGATTGGCGCGATCAAGCCGGTGCGCTGGGCTTTCAGTTTCATACCATCGATAACCAGCCGTACTGGGTGGAAGACGCGTATTACCAGTTCACGCTCAAGCAAATCGAGCAAGATATTGAAGCGCCGTCGTCGCAACTGCATGAAATGGCAATGGCTTTGGTTGACGAGGTGGTGCGCGATGCTGAGCTGATGCGCTGCCTGGAAATACCCGAGCGCTATTGGGATTGGATCGCGCGCAGTTGGAATGATCGTCAGCCGCATCTTTATGGACGCATGGACTTGGCCTACAGCGGTACGGGGCCAGCGAAGTTGCTCGAGTTTAATTACGACACACCCACCAGTTTGTATGAGGCGGCCTACTTTCAGTGGCTGTGGTTGGAGCAAGTCATCGCACGCGGCGATTTGCCTAAAGATGCGGATCAATACAACGCCATTCAAGAACTGCTGATTGCCGCTTTTGGCGCGCTAACGCAGGGTTTAAAGCAGCCGCTTTATTTTGCCTCCGTGAAAGATCACCTGGAAGATCGCGGCACGATTTTGTATCTGCGCGATTGTGCCGCGCAGGCTGGAATTCGCACGGAATTGATTGATATTGAAGACATCGGCCTTGCTGTAGGCGGGCAATTCACTGATCTTGAAAACCGCGTCATTCC
>JAYTAO010000250.1:0-4233 GCA_043737435.1 Rhodanobacteraceae bacterium
TTTTCCCGCTAGCGCGCCAAACAAAACACAAATTCATGATCGTATTCCGCTAACTACGGTGAACTCGATCACCATCAATGGCTGTGGCTACAACATCACGGGCGCATTAGCACTGACGGTTACCTCGAGCACGCCGATCTCGGTGCAATGCGACACGATTGGTACAAGCAATACAATTGATATTAGCAACTTAACATTCACCAGCGCGCCACCGATTCGAATTCAGCAGCAAACGGCTGCGGTTGCCGCCGGCAACGTGACCTTGGATTTAGGATTAAGCAATGCGGTGAGCTGGAGCGGAAAGCTGGATTTTAGCCAATCCAATCCAGGCCTGACGCAACCGATTATTCGAGTCAAGCTACTCGAATCTAGCCCTTCACCGTCCAACGAAATTTCTGTGAATGGTGGGCGCGTCGTCTTGCCCTCGACCAATAATTACGGCGGGCTGACCACGGTAGTTTCAGGCCAACTTGAAGTGTTGAACAGTGGCAGCTTAGGCACATCCGGCACGGCCGCAAGCGGCACGATCGTGCGCTCAAACGGCACACTAATTAAAGGCAACTTAAGCATGGGTGGCGAACTGCTCACCCTCGACGACAATTTGAATGCTGTTGGAGTACCCGACCCGCTGCTGTTTTCCACCGGTTCTGGCACTTGGGCTGGCGCAGTTACACTCAGCGGCCCGGTGAATGGCACCTTGCAACCGGCAGGTGGATTTGCCAGTGATCCGAGTATTAGCTGGAGCGTTTCCGGCGCAATTTCAGGCGCTGCGGATATTGAGATTGCCGCAAAAGGCGGAGGTGCAGCGTTTTCGTTGTTGGGCGCCAATAGCTACACCGGTACAACCCGTATCTTAAATTTCGGCCAGCTCAATATTGGCGCACAGTCAGAACGCATCCCTGATACTTCAGTGGTTGAAATTGCCGCCGGCGGTAAGCTGGCGTTTCTACCGCTTATCTCCAGTGCCACCGAAACCATTGGCGGCCTTGCGGGGCTTGGCAGCGTGGGTTTTGGTGATTCCTTTCCCGCGGCAAAACTGTTTGTCAATGTCGCATTTGGGAAAAGCTACGATTTTGGTGGTGCCATCTCAGATCTGAATGCGGGCAGTATTCCAGTAGAAATCACCGGCCCTGGCCGGCAAATTTTAAGCGGTAGCGTGACCACACAAGCGCCATTTAATGTGCGTAACAGCGCCCTTTTTGAGGTGCGCGGCGCGCTGTTTCCCGTCGTAAATTTGGACAATAACGCCGTGTTGCAAACCGGCAGCACAGGCAAAGTACTTGCGGTACGGCCTGTGGTTGCAACCTTAAGCGGTGCGCGCATACGCCCAGGCGGCCCCGGTGGCGGCATCGGGATTTTAGAAATCAGCGGTGGCCCCAGTTCACTGGTTGGGCATCCCAATATGTTCATGGAGTTTGATATGTCGGGTAACATCCCAGGGGTTACTCATGATCAAATTAAATCTGCGGGCGGCCTGACCGTTGATCTCAACAACTGCAAATTAATGGTCAGTATTAAGTCGAATTTAAGCCCTGGTCAAACTGCGGCATTGATTGACGCAGACAGCATCACTGGCACGTTTAGCGGCTATCCGGAGGGTTCGCTTTACCCCACTGGGCTTGCGCCAGTCAAATACGTTGTCAGTTATGCAGGCGGGGATTTTACTTTGAGCCGTCCAAGTGCGATTACTTTGAGCACGGGCGGATTGTCGGGCATTATTGGGGAAGGATTCAGTGCGCCCGCTTTAACTCCTTTGGGTGGCTTGCCGCCGTATACGATCTCGATCCAGTCAGGCCCAAGCTGGTTGATGGGCACACAGTTGGGCAACACTTTCCCGCTGAGCGGCACCGTGGCAGCACCTGTAGGCGTACAAAACTTTACTCTGCGGGTGGTGGACTCCGCCGCGCAACTAAAAACCTTTCCGCTTTCTATAGTGGTTAGCGCTGCTGCTGGTGATTATTCTTGGAACGGCGCGATTGACTCTAGTTGGCTGACGCCGATGAATTGGACTCCCAATGGGCCGCCTACCACGGGCTCCATCGTGCGTTTTCAAAGCGGCCCATCGAACAAGATCGTCAACAATGTCCCGACCGAAAACTTAAACTTTGTTGAAATTACCGATGGCTATAACTTAAGTGGCTCAGGTTTGTTGACGTTATCCAACGGCAACCCAATACGGTTTGTCGGTGCCGCAAGCACCAGCACCGCGATTACGGCCCCGATGTTTCTAAGCGCGCCAACAGCGGTGGTAACCGCCACCACGGTTGACCCTGCAGATTCCTTTTTGGCACTGGGCGCTGGCACCGGCACTTTGGATTTTGCTGGCAACATCAAGTTTGAATTAGCAAATAGCCTAGCCGGCAATTTGGGTACCGGCACCGTATTTTTGGAACCATTCCTAAAAGATACGACCGCCTCAACTGGAACCGTGACTTATGAGCGCGTAACCGGCGGCAACGCGCATCAGGTGCGGCTTTCGAACAATACTTTCTACAGTGGCGACACCATCGTAAACGGGCCGAATTTGCAGGTCGATGCGCACGATTTGACCGCACCGTTTGGCAACTCCGGCACGCTGACGCGAACCATAGTCAACGGTGCCAAAGTGTCAATAAATTCCTCGTCGCTCAATTACACCATTCCCAATGAACGCCTGACGCTTAATAATTTTCTCTCTTTTGACTCGGTGTTCGCTAGCTTTTCTTCTTCGCAGTCGGCGATCCAGACTTGGATGGGCGAAATCGTAGTGCCCGCTTTCGCCACCATTAGAACCTTCGGTGGTCAGCTGCGCTTAAATGACGCGATTACTGGCGGCGGAGCAGTGGATTTTGACGGCGACAATCGGATTGTTTTGGAGGCTGCATGCACCGTGGGCAATCTCACAATTAAGCCGGGCGCAACGCTGGAGGTGGCCAACAGCGATTTGATTCCTAATACCTCGACGGTGACATTGGAAGACAATGCACGCTTTGATTTGAACGGCAATCAAGAAACGATAGCCGCATTGTCCGGTGTCAATACAAAATCTATTGTTGACGTAGCGGGCAATTTTTCGAGTATTGGGCGCCTGACGACGACCGGCACCGGCAGCTATGCCGGGCAAATTGTTGGGTCCCCGTTTGCGCCAGCGGTCGATGGCTTTATCCTAGGTGGCGGCTATCGCATCGTCAGCGGCACGCAAACCTTGCGGGGAAACAGCACTTTTTCTGAGCCAGCCGAAGTGTTGGGTGGCACTTTGGTGCTGCAGGGCAGCTTGCGCGATGCGGTCATGGATGGCGGCACGTTGCGCGTGAGCGGCTTAGCGAGTGCCGTCAACTCGCTAGCGTCAGCGAATACTGGTTCCACCGGCACGTTAGATCTGCGCGCCAACTTAGACGTCGCAACCACGGCACTGATCAATTCGCCAATAACTGTTTCGTCCTCAGCCGACTCGGACTCCAGTGGGCGTCTAACGGTTGTAGAAAATGTCGATATTAGCGGCGCGTCATTGCTCCTAGTAGCCTCGCCCACGCCAGCACTGGGCTATGACTTAATCAATATCACCGGCTCCGGACTATTGACCGGCACTTTCAATGCCTTGCCGGATAACGCCATCATTGCAAGTGGCGGCTTTAACTTCCGCATTAATTACACGTCCAAAAAAGTCACGATTACCCGCATCCTGCCGCCGATCGTCGTCACCACAACGAGCGACCCAGGTAATGCGAGCAATTGTTCGCTACGCAAAGCCGTGGAGGCTGTCGCCTTGGGCGCGACCCCGATTAATTCCAACTGCCCGCCCGGTGCTGCGGGTGCAACCATCAGTTTTGACCCAGTCGTATTTAGCAGCCCGCAAACGATCACCCTAACCGGGTCCAAGCCCATCTCGATCCAAACCTCAGTCATCATTATTGGCCCCGGCGAGCGCTTGCTGACCATTGATGCAATCAATAATTCCCGCGTTTTCGTTATTAACGATGCGCTGCCGTCAAATTATGCCAATGTTGAAATCTATGGCTTAAATCTAGTCAAAGGCCTCGCATTAACTCCGACCGCCTACGGTGGTGCTATTGCATCGGAAGAAAATCTCATTCTAGGCGGCGTGCGGATTGCGCAAAACGAAGCGCGCTACACTGACTCGCTACCTGGACTGGCGAATGGCGGCGCGATCGCGATGGGCGTGGAGGCGAATTTGACGGTCTATGACTCCCTGCTTGAATCCAACCAAGCCAACACTGCAGTGATTGACTCGTT
>JAYTAO010000251.1:0-1602 GCA_043737435.1 Rhodanobacteraceae bacterium
GCGCACTTTGCTCGCCATTAGCCTCTTTGCCGCGAACGCTGCAATCGCGCATGCGCAAGCGCCCGAGGCAAGCGCTATTGCCGTGCATGCCCAGCAAACCCGCCAAGATGACGCCCGCCAAGATGCCGCACAACAGCGTAGTCCTAATCGCGCGCCATCCGATGACGAAGCCTTAGCGATCGCGGCGCTGCGGGCGTTAATGAGCGTGCCGGCGGAGCGCGCCGTTCCGTTAATTGAGCGAACCTTGCGCTTGCAAAAAAGTGATCTGGTAAAACGGCGCGCACTGTTTGTTTTGGGGCAAATTAATTCCCCCGCTGCACGCACGCTGCTGCTGAGGAACGCGCAGGAATTGACCGGTGATTTGCAATTGGAAGCGATCCGCAGCGTCGGCATTGGCGGTGACGCCGCCTCGATTGCCGCCCTTTCTGCGCTGTACGCCAAGGGCGACGCTGCGGTACAAAGTGCGGTGCTGCAAGCGCTGCTGATTGCCGACGCTAAGGCGATGGTGCTGCAATTGGCTTTGACTGCGAAAGCCCCGGCGCAGTTGGATCCGATCTTGAATACCTTGGCGGCCATGGGCGCGGTGGACGAACTTCGCCAGCTTGGCGCACGCGGCATCGGCGGTGATAAATTGGTGCATGCATTTGCAGTCGCGGGTGATCTGACCGGCTTATTAAACATCGCACGCACAAACAGCGATGCTGGCTTGCGCGCGAAAGCGATTCGCAGCATCGGCATCATTGGCTCCGCACAAGCAAAAGCGGCGTTGCTTGAGCTATATCAAAACGCCAAAACCGCAATGGAAAAATCCGCCGCGCTTGAAGGCATGTTGATCGCCAACGATCAAAAAAGCGTGTTGACACTCTATCGCAACAGCAAAACCACGGCGGAAAAACGCGAAGTTTTCTCAACGTTGAGCAAAATGGGCGGCGAAGCGGCGCTGGAAGTCATTGATGCCGCGCTACAAGGGCAAACGCCATGAGTTTGCGAAGCATTGTTTTCACGTGGCTATTGATGGCCAGTGTTGGTGCCCACTCGGCCGTGCAAATAGATGGTTTGATTAATGAGGACGAATGGGCCGATGCGGTCAACTTTAATCAATTTGTCGAAGTTGTGCCGCTAACCCTGACCGCAGTGCCTGCGAAATTTCATACTGAAGCGAAACTGATTTCTACGCCTGAAGGAATAGCAATTGCGATTATTGCCGATCAGGACATCAGCGTGCCGCGCGTGAATTCGCGGGTGCAGCGGGATTTTATGGATCAGGTGGATCGCATCAATTTCATGATCGATTTTGATGCCGACGGGCGCGCGGCGTATGATTTTACTATTGCTGCCAGCAACGATATTTCTGACGAAGTTATCACCGGAGAAACTCAATTTAGTAAAGACTGGGATGGCGATTGGCAGCACGCGGTCAGCACTAGCGATCAGGGCTATCGTTACGAAATGCTGATTCCTTGGTCGATTGCATCTATGAAGCCGAATCAAGATGGCAAACGCACGGTTGCGGTGTATTTTGATCGAGTAGTTGCCAATACCGGGCAGCGCTTTGGCACGCCTGCTGCCTCGTTCAGCCGCCCGCGTTTTGTCTCTGATTTT
>JAYTAO010000252.1:0-1601 GCA_043737435.1 Rhodanobacteraceae bacterium
GACGCAAGCTAGTCATTCCTCGTCCGTGCGCGCGTAGCGCTGAACAGCATTTGCGAAACCCCGGTCTAGACCGCATGCTTGGGCTCCCAAATCAAACTGCGGACCTTGCCCTTTATGCCCAGCATTAATATTGAACGCCAGCATTCCTTGAGCTTGAGCAAAGCTAAAGCGGCTGTGGACGAAGTTGCGCTGAAAATTGCAGAGAAATTCCAAATGGCGACCACTTGGGAAGGCGATCATTTAAAGTTTTCGCGCAAGGGCGTCGAAGGCAAAATTGCGGTCAGCCATGAGCACGTCAAAGTGGATGCTGAGCTGAGCTTTATGGTCGGCTTGATCAAAGGCACAATCGAGAAGGAAATCAACGGCTACCTAGATAAAGTGCTGGTGTAGCAAGCTGGAGCAAGACGCCCAATATCCGCGGCAAATTCTAATTTTTTAAAGGTGCAAAAGAGATGCGTCAGTTGAGCGGTTTGGATGCTGGTTTTCTTTATATCGAAAGCGAACAAACGCCGATGCATGTCGGTTCGCTGACACTTTATCAGCGCCCCACGGATGGCGGAAACTTTGCCCGAACGGTACTGGAGCACATTAAACGCCGCTTGCATTTGGCACCTATTTTTAACCAACGCTTGGCGCTGATGCCGTTTGATCTTGGGCACCCGGTGTGGGTAGAAGCAGACGCCTTGGATTTCGACTATCACTTTCAAACGCACTCCATCGCGCGCGGTTCCAAGGCTGGATCGCAGGCGGCGCTGGAAGCGTTGGTGGCTGGGTTGCACGAGCCCTTGTTGGATCGGGCGCAGCCGCTTTGGCAGTTTCATTTGATTGAAGGTTTGTCGGATGACCGCGTCGGTTTTTACGCGAAAGTGCACCATGCGGCTTTGGACGGCGCTGCCGGTGTTTTGCTTGCAAACGCGCTGCTGGATTTGAGCGCAGTTCCGCGTGTTGTTGAGCAACCCCAAGCGCATGCCAAGCTCAAAGCACCCAGTCGCTCGAAATTAATTGGCTCGCTGTTTTCCAACACCTTTGCGCAATACGCCAAGCTGGTGCGCACGCTTCCGGGTGCGGTAAAACGGGTGGCGGACGTGGCTATGGCCAAAGGTGTGGCAGGCGCAATCGCTGCCACGCGCGAATTTGGCCGTGAGCTTTCGGCGCCGAAAACACCGTTCAATGTCAGTATCGATGCCAAGCGCCGCTTTGCGATGTGCAGCCTGCCGCTGAGTGATATCAAAGCAATTTCCGCCGCTTGCGACGCCACCGTCAACGATGTGGTGATGGCGCTTTGTTCAGGCGCACTGCGGCGGTTCCTAATCAGCCTGGACGCGCTGCCTACGCGTTCATTGATTGCTGCCGTGCCGGTGAGCCTGCGCGAATTGGGCGATCAAAAAATGAATAATCAAGTTGCAATGGTGCCGTGCAGCTTGGGCACAGATGTCAAAACTGCAGAAAAGCGCTTGCTGGCGGCGAAGGCAGCGATGGGCGAGATCAAAGGCGCATTGTCGAAATTTAAAGATCTGATCCCGACCGATTACCCAAGTTTAGGTGCGCCTTGGCTGATCGGCGGTTTGGCGAGCTTGGCGGTGAAAACTAAACTGGCAGAT
>JAYTAO010000253.1:0-10349 GCA_043737435.1 Rhodanobacteraceae bacterium
GCTCAGCTGGCTTTTGTTTGGCCTAGGCGATGGCCCAGGCGAGTCCCCGTACGACCCCGACGCACACGCGAAAAAAGCGGTCAAATGCGATATGTGCAAAGACATTAAAGGCGGCGCCTCCTGCGTACGCGCCTGCCCAACGGGTGCTGCGATTCGGATCTCGCCAGAGCAATTACCGGCTTATGCGTTTGCTCGGCGTTAGCGTTTTTCGACAATCAACAGCGGTGATCAATCGACACCAACCGCATTACCGCTAGTCGCGGCATTCGCCGATGCCGCACTCGGCGTCGTGCGCTCCGGCGCCGCAGGCACCCACCAAACTTCTACCCGCCGATTCAATTCCCGACCACGCGTATTGGCGTTGTCAGCCACCGGCATGGCCGCGCCAAAGCCGTGCAGTTCTTGCACCCGCACTTGCGACCGGCCTAGGCCGTCGGCGACAAATTCGGCCCATACTTCTGACATCGAAACCGCCAGAGCGGGCTTTTTCAGGCTGTTATCGGTAAAGCCTGCCAGTTTGAGAATGCCACCGCGATTTTCATCCCGTTTTAGAAATCCAGCGAGTCGATAAAGATCGATTTGCGCGCGGTTGTCGAATATCGCAACACTATGATCAAAGCGGAAATTCACGCTCAGGCGCTTGGCGCCTTGCACAAAATTTACGTACTCACTGGTGGCGTGCGGGGCGCTGGGCGGGTCAATGGCGCGCACCGCCAGGTTGACGAAGCCCGAACGCGCCACCGTTTTTTGCGCTTCATTGGTCAGCGCATAGCGGACAAAATCATCGGCTAATTTGGGCGCACCGGCGCGAGTGTAGAGGCTCAAGCGCCGCGTCAAGGGGTAGTCCTCCACCGCCACACTCGCCATCGAAGGCGTTTGCGGGCGGGCACCACCGCCGTCAATCGCCAACGCTTTGGTTGCGGCGATTTCCGACAGGCTCAAAAAGCCAATACTGTCGACGTCTTTAGCCACTTCAACGGCAATGGCGCGGTTAGACTCAAAGCGTTCAGCGCTACTGGCCACATCGGCGCCGTCCAACACCAGCGCTTTAAATGCATCGAAGGTGCCGGATTGCGCATCGCGTGCTAACACGCGTATTTTTCTGGGCACGCCATCAACGCCCGGCCAGCGGCTTTGACTACCGGTAAAAATGCCGCGCAAGGTGGCTAGATCGACGCTACTCAATGGGTTGTCGGGGTGCACCACCACGGCGACGCCATCAAGCGCGATCACGTGCTCGCGCTGCGCTAAATCCAGGCGATATTGACTCGAAAACTGACTTTGCTCCTCAGCTTTTACGGCGCGCGAAGCCATCGCGACATCGCAGCTGCCCGCCATTAGATCGGCGATACCCGTGCTAGTGCCATGCGCCTTGAGCTCAACTTGGATGCGTCGACCATCGGCCTGCTTGGCGGTGATCAGCAACTCGTCAAATGCCGGAACGCGCCTTTGCAGCTCACGCCAGCCGTTGGTTTGTAACCAACCCTCGATTAGCGCTGGTGCCAGCGCGGCACCGATGGTATTCGAGCCGTGGATGCGCAATTCCAGCACCGGATCGGCCGAGTGCGGGGCAAACTCAGTATGGCCTGATTGCGCAAACGCCAAATGCGAAGCGAGCACTAGCGCGCTGAAAAGCAATGCAGGTAGGACAATGGAAAGAAATTTGCGCATGGGATTCTCTGAAAAGGCAATTCCGTGCATCGTCAGGGCTGTAAATGACCGCGAAGTGACTTGCGCATGACGCTTTGATTATCCAACTCAGCACGGCAAAAGCTGCGGTGAACTGTCATCAAAGCAAGGTAGCGATTAGTTGTTAAATCGTGCACGGTGCTTGATCGATAAAGTACAGTGAACGACACCATGGCCAAAGACCAAAAAGCCGCCAGCAAATCCGAATCAAAAAAGCCTAGTCGTACGCTGGCGATGGGCGCGAAAACCCGCGGCAAAGCCAAGCCCGCTGATATTGCCAAAACCGAAGCCGACATCGGCCGCGCAAAACCGGTGGTGCTCAAACTGCCGCGTACATTGAAAAAAGCAGCACGTGCCTGTGCCAAAAATCAGGGGCTAAAGTTGCGCGCCTGGATTGTTGAGTTGATCAAGATCCAGCTGGGTAAGCAATTCGCTAGCTCGGCGGCAAAGTCGCTCCAAACGCCGTAATTTCCTTAATCCCAAGCGCGCTGTAGCCCCCCGCCACCATAAAAAACGAGCCAAACATCAGGATGCGATCTTTGGGCTGCGCCTGATTGATCGCAGCATCCAGCGCGCTCGCGGGGTCACTGAAACTACTCCATTGGCCACCGGTCGCACCGCGCACCCGCGCGGCCAGCGCGATTGCACTTAAACCGCGCGGGGAGTCGCCATCAAGCCCGGCCAAATACCAATGGTGGATGTAGTTTTTCAACTCAGCGACTACGCCCAAAACATCCTTATCCTCTAACGCACCAAACACCGCCAAGCTGCGGCCTAGGCAGGGGTTGGCGTGCAGCCAAACCGCCAAGCTGTGCGCCGCTTGCGGGTTATGCGCCACGTCTAAATAAATAGCCGGGTTTTCCCCCACCTGCGCCAAACGCCCAGCAACGTCTGCGCGAACCAGCGCCCGCGCGATCACTTCGCAAGTCAATTGCGGCACGCGTTCAGCCAGTGCGTACAGCAGCGCAATGGCGGCGGCGGCGTTGTCTAGCTGACACGGTGCGGCAAGTTTGGGCTTCGGCAAAATCAACTCAGCTGCGTCCCTAAATTGAAAGCGCCAGTCGCTTTGATACGAATGGAAATGGTAGTCGCGCCTGGGGCGGATTAGTTCGGTACCGATCAATTCAGCGATTTTGATCACCTCAGGTAGCGGATTTGTGTCCGCATAGACTGCCTTTTGCAGTACGCGAAACACGCCCGCCTTCTCCGCGCCAATTAAAGCGCGCGAGTTGCCCAAATACTCTTGATGATCCAGATCCACCGTGGTCAACACCACCCCGTCCGCATCGATCAAATTAACCGTATCCAGCCGCCCGCCTAAGCCCACCTCCAAGATCACCACGTCCAGTTCGCACTCGCAGAAAATCATCCACGCCGCCAGCGTGGCATATTCAAAAAACGTCAAAGGGGTGTCGTAGCGCACATTTTCAATGCGCTCGAAGGCGCTGATCAATTCTGCGTCACTGACCCAACGGCTGGTTTTTGCATTGACCGCTAAGGCGATGCGCTCGTTGTAATTGAGCACATGCGGGCTGGTGTAGCAGCCTACTTTCAAGCCGCATTCGCTCAGCAAAGCTTGCAAAAAAGCCACGGTCGAGCCTTTGCCATTGGTGCCAGCGACGGTAAGCACCAGCGGCGCGGGTTTGCCCAAATTCAAACGCACAGCCACAGCCCGCGCACGTTCCAGCGTCATGTCAATGCTTTTGACGTGTTGATGCTGTTGGTAGCTGAGCCATTCGTTTAGGTTTTTCGGCATTGTGGGCGACAAAATTGCAGGCATATCTATCATTGTTAGAGCTATCGAAACAGCTAAGAGTGCATAAGTTTATAAGCTGTGCTTACCGCGCGCATTGGAATTGAAACGTGACTCTGATGTATTGGACCTAGACTTCAGGCTTCCATGCGCACAGACAAAGCCATTCTTGCTGTGCTATCAATGCCGCTTGCGCCATCCATAAAGCCATTCCAAACGCCATGCTCAATACAGATTCCACAGCACTCAACACCACCTTGACCGATATGCGTGCGGCTTGGCTGAGTAATACGCCCAGCTACAGCCAGCGCATGGATGATTTGGCCAAGTTAGCGTTGGAAGTTGTGGCGCAAAAAGAAGCGCTGGTTGCCGCAGTTAGCGCTGATTTTGGCCGCCGTTCGCGCCATGAAACCTTGCTGGCCGATGTCATGATGGTGTTGGAAGATATTAAAGACGCGCGCAAACATTTGGCGCGCTGGATGCGTACTAAACGCGTCGCCGTGAATTTTAAAGCGTGGCCGGCCAGCGCTCAAATTTTGTATAAACCACTCGGCGTTGTTGGCATTGTGTCGCCCTGGAACTATCCGATACAGCTGAGTTTGAGCCCGCTGGTAGCGGCGATTGCCGCCGGCAATCACGTCATGCTCAAACCCTCAGAACATACGCCTAAAACCTCTGAGCTACTGGCCGCTTTGCTGGCTAAAGTATTTCCAGCTGAGCGCGTTTGCGTGGTGCAAGGCGAGGCCGAAGTTGCGCAACGGTTTTCCGAGCTGGCATTTGATCACTTGCTTTACACCGGCTCCACTGCGGTCGGTAAATTGGTGATGGCGGCAGCCGCGAAAAATTTGACGCCGGTAACGTTAGAGCTGGGTGGCAAATCGCCGTGCCTAATCGCGCCGGATTTTCCGATTGCGCAGGCGGCCGAGCGCGTTGCGCAAATGAAGCATCTGAATGCCGGGCAAACCTGCATCGCGCCGGATTATGTGTTGGTGGCAAAACCTCACGTGGAAGAATTTAAGACTGCGTATCGGCGCGTGATTGAAGCCGCCTATCCGAATATCGCGACTAACCCGGACTACACCAGTATTGTCAGTGACCGCCAATTTCAACGCTTGAATCAGTATTTGGCGGAAGCGGAAAGCATGGGCGCCACGGTTGAGCGCATTTGTCCGGGGGATGCGCCCGCCGCCGATTCGCGCATCTTGCCGCCGACGCTGGTATTTGATTCCACGGCGGATATGAAATTGATGCAGGAAGAAATTTTCGGGCCGATTTTACCAGTGCTCAGCTATGAAAAAATCGAAGATGCGTTAGCACTAATACACAGCCACCCGCGCCCGCTGGCCTTCTATCATTTTGATCATCAACGTCAGCGCACTGATTACATCTTGAGCAAAATCACCGCCGGTGGTGTGACCGTGAATGATTGCGCGATGCACTTTACGCAACACGATTTACCCTTTGGCGGCGTGGGTGCCAGCGGCATGGGGCACTACCACGGGCACGCCGGGTTTTTGACCTTTACCAAGCAGATGCCAGTGTTTAGGCAAGCGCGCTGGTCGGGTTTTTGGTTGCTAAAACCACCGTACAAAAAGCTCGCGGATCGCGCCGTGGCGTTTTTGACGCGGGGCTGATACTTTGAGATCAGCAGCGGCAAGTAATTACCGCGCCGCTCGCCTTGCCATCTGTATGCAGGGCTGCTCGAACCAACGATAGCTAACTGCCGCGACTGCAATGGTAATGCTGAGCGTCAATAAAAACAGCAATGTTCCCTGCCCCGCCTGCGCAAATAGCGGACTCTTTTTGAGCGTCAGCAACACCGGCAAATGCCACAGGTAAATTCCGTAGCTCCACGCACCCAAGCGCCCGGCAATCGCGCGCAGCAGGCTTTGGCCAGCCGCTGCTTCGTCGCTGCGATCATTAGTTTCCGTATCAAATCGCACAGCGGCCCAAACCACTAACGCGAAAGCAGTTGCAATGCCGGAACGAAAAAATGTGGGGAACAGCCAGTCGTCCCAATAGCGCTGATTGACGTTCTCCAGTAACGCTACCAGCGCAATACTGCTGACCAATCCCGTGGCAAATATTGCTGAAGTGTAGCGATGATCATCAGCGTTTGCGACAAAACGCATGTCATCGCGACGCTGCGCAAATTTCGCGATCAGCACACCTAGGAAAAATCCTTCGCACAGCCCGGGCAGCTGCGAAATCCAATGTAAGCACACGACCATATTGTGATCGCTTAAATAATACACGGCAAAGCGATAGCTAATCGCAAGAACAAACACGAACGCCGCCACGCTTAGCCAAACGCGATAGCGAACTTGGCTGCGAAAGCCAGTCAACAAAAGGAAAAAGCCAGCGACATAAAGCTGCATCTCCAAAGTCAACGTCCAGGTCACGCCATTGATCGCGCCAGTGGCTTGCACAAACCAACCGTGCGTTAGCGTCAAATGCGAGATGATTTGTAACGCGCGATCGGGGCCAGTGACGGCGCTGGCGTCAACCAAAAATAGAAACACCACGCAAGTCAGCAGATAAAGCGGATAAATGCGCGCTAAGCGGTTGCGCCAATAGTTGCGCAACGGTTGGGTCTGCGCAGAATTTAAACCTTGAAACAGCGCGCGTGTGGTGGCGAAGCCGCTAATGATCAAAAACAAATCGACGCCGAGCCAGCCGTGATGAAACCACGCACCCAGTCCACGCGGAAAATCCCAGGGCCCCAGCCAAATGCAGTGCATCCACAGCACAGAAATGGCACCGAAGGCACGCAAAGCCTCTACCGTCGGCAGTCGTATGCTCATAAAAAATGACTGCCTTTGCGCTGGCACAATTTAGTTAGGCCGCAAAGTATAGCGGAGCACCAAAATTGGGGGCTAAAGCACCGGTTTAGCGCTCGCCGTTTTGCTTTCAACACAATGCAAACACAACGGCAAATTGAATGCTTCGATAAAGCGTAAGGTTGATCAAAGTCAGTGCCACTAAAAAAGCAACCGCTGCCAGCGTGCTGTACCAGGCTGGCAGGCGATAAATCCGCTGCAGCGCGTTGGCGGTGAGCGCGATAAATACACCTGTGGCCAGTACGCGCATCGGCCAAGCCCATGATTCTGGGATCGGTAAAAGAGCGCTGATCGGGAAAATCAGCTGCACTGCAAAAAGGATGCTGGCAAACAGCACCAGTGCCACGACAAAGTGCTCAGCAAAATAAAGTTTTGATCGCCAAAACATCAGCATCAGTGCTAGCGCTAAAAACGGCACGTGCAACACAATCAGCAACTTGCTGATATCGCCGGACTTGCTATCGAAACGCCGCGCCAACGTATTCATATCTACGCTTGGATCCGAAGCTTGTTCGCGCTTTAAGCGAGCCTGCACCCATGGCACGCTCCAAGCGCTGTGTAACTGCCCGCCTACGTTGGCGATACGCTGTTTGCGTTCAGGGGTGGCATCCTTAAAAGCGTCGAGCTGCAAGATGATTTGCCCTGGCATTTGGTCGGTGAACGGCAAGTCGAAATCATTAAGTACGGGAAACAAAAAATATAAGACGTTGACCAATAAAAATATTGAGACGGGTGACAAATACGGCGCACGTCGCCCTTGTAAATACTCACACGCCAAAAAACCGGGTTTAAACATCGCGCGCAATGAGCGCCAGAATTTTCCGTCTAGCGAGACGAGCTCAGCGATAAACAGCTCTGCCAAGTGGCGAAAACGCCGATCTTGATCCAGCACTTCTTTCTGCCCGCAGGCATGACAAAACTTCCCCAATAGTTGCGACTGACAGTTTCTACACTGCGCACCTGTTGCTGCCAAGATGGGATCGGATACGGCGCTGTTATGAAGGTTTGTCAAAGGTAAAAGTGCGGGAGTACAGTTCGCCCATTCTAAACTGACGCGTAACAAGTTCATATTGAGTACTTGGCTGATGTGCCGTTTGCCCTAACCGTGCCGAATGCCATGTGCATAGTCGCGCAGCGTGCATTACGTTCACTGCCAGCCTGTGATTTTGCGCCCTCTTCATAATAGGTTAAGCATGCTTGAAGTCTGCAATGTCGTAAAAATATTTGCCCGGAAAGTGACGGCGGTCGATGGTGTCAGCTTAAATCTTACCAGCGGCGTGCTGGGCCTGATTGGCCACAACGGCGCGGGTAAAACCACGCTGATGCAAATGATTGCGACATTGATTCGACCCAGCAGCGGGCAAATCTTGTTTCAAGGTCAGGATATCGCGAAAAATCCGAACGCGATTCGCGTGCGTTTGGGCTTTTTGCCGCAGGATTTTGGTGTTTATCCAAACTTGAGCGCACTAGAATTCATGCAATATTTCGCCGCGCTCAAAGGCGTACGGGATGCGGCGCGCATTCGCCGCTTGCTAGAATTGGTCAACCTGCACGAACACGCAAATCGCCAAGCCGCCAGTTTTTCAGGCGGCATGCGGCGGCGCTTGGGCATCGCACAGGCGCTATTAAACGATCCCGATATTTTGGTGGTGGATGAGCCAACAGCGGGCCTAGATCCCGAAGAACGCCTACGTTTTCGCAACTTATTGGCCGAGCTTGGCGGCAATAAACTGGTCATTATCTCGACCCATATTGTTTCTGACGTGGAAAGTATTGCCAGTGAAATCGCGATCATGCGCACCGGGAAACTGGTGACTTTTGCCACGCCTGAGGCAATTATTGCCGCAGCACGTGGGCAAATTTGGGCAGCACAGCTCGCGCCACCAGATTATGAAACCTTGCGTGGCAGCGTGCAGATTTTGCATGCGCAGCGCCAAGGTCAGCTGATGCATGTGCGTATTGCCCATCCAAAGGCACCGTGCGAGGGCGCGCAAAGCGTGGAGCCTAGTTTAGAAGAAGCGTTAATGACTCAGCGTTACGCGCTGCAAAGCCAATGATGCTGTCAATCTTGAAAGTCTTGGTGCAGACCGAATTGCGGCTGCGGCTGCGTCGGGTAAGCACCTTAGTTGCATTAGCCGCATTCGTTGCGATCACCTGGGGGATGATTCCTGACCCGCGCCAGGGCATGACGTTGATGTCGGTTAACGGAGCGCGGGTATTTTATTCTAGTAACGCGATGGCATTTGGCAGCGCGACTTTCGCCTCAGTGTTGATAGGCTTAGGCAGTTTTTATCTCGTGCGTGGGCGCGTCGGCGAAGATTTGCGCAGCGGCATCGCCAGTGTGATTGCCGCAACCGCGATCAGCGACCGCATGTTTTTAGCGGCACGCTGGTTAGGCGGGGTGCTTTATATGTTGGGTTTGGTCGTGGCATTGATGGGCACCACGATGGTTCTGCACGCGCTGCGCGGTGAGGGGCCGATCCAGCCGATGGCATATCTGCAAAACTATGGCATTTTGCTGCTGCCGATGGTTTTTTTCGGCGTCAGCGCCGCGCTGTTATTTGATAGCGTGCCGTTTCTAATGGGCAAAGCCGGGGATGTACTGTATTTTATTATTTGGATGCTGCAACTGGGCATGGTCGCCGCTACCCAAGCGTCGTTAACTGCGTATTTTCCAGCGCTTTTTGTGCTCGACGTGTCCGGCGTTGGCATTGCAATCATGCAGATGCAGCACGTGCTGGGCAGCACCGCGATTACCGTTGGCGTCAGCAAATTTAACACGGCACTACCTATAGTCACGCTGCCCGCCACGCTTTGGAGCGCGCAGATCATGCTGATGCGGATCGGCTGCGCGCTGATTGCAACCGCGCCGATGTTTCCGGCAATGCGGTATTTCCACCGCTACTCGCCGGATCGCGTAAAATTTGACCATGCCCGCGCACGCCGCTCGCCTTTGGCTTGGCTGAACAGCATTTTGCGTCCGTTGGCGCAGCTGGTTAGGCCGATGTTTCGTCTAGCCGCATCGGTACCAGGCCAGCTTGGGCAAGTGCTAGCGGAATTTATCTTGACCTTAATCAGTGCGCCGGCAGCGATAGCGGCTTTAATAATTGCTCTGCCAGTCGCACTATGGGTTGCCCCGAATACCTTGCCCGCGGTCATGCTGGTAAACGTGGCGTTTTGGGGCATTTTGATCAGCGGCTTAAGCACACGCGATTTTGACGCGAACTTAGTAGCGATGACCGCCGCCGTTTCTGGCGGCAGCACTGGCCGCTACCTGCGGCAATACTTCGCCACGGCCCTGCTGGGCGTCATGTTTGTCGGCGTGGGTGCGTTGCGCTGGGTCGAGCACGCGCCCCTGCGCGCGGCAGCAATTATCTTTGGCGTGCTGAGCATTAGTAGCGTGGCATCACTGTTGGGGCGAACCTCCGGCACCGCCCGCACGTTTTTGGCCCTGTTTTTATTCGGCCTGTACATAATCACCAATGCGCGCGATGTAGCCTTAATGGACTGGTTTGGCAGCAATGGTGCGGCTAGTAGCGCGACACTGATATTGCAAATCGCAGTAACAGCTTTACTATTGATGGCAGGAATAACTTATAGCCACAAACGAGCCACATAGGCGCTTTTGCTATTACTTAAGTGCAGCTGGGTTTTGCTGCATTCAAATAATTAGACTCGTATCAATGCCGCTTGGATATCATGGATCGGAAAGCCAGTTAGGTCTTTATGCAGCTCCTGCACGATGCGGCTGGCCACTTCTTTGTGATAGTGCTTGCGTAGCTCGCCCAAGGTGCGCGGCGGGGCGATGACCACGAGCGTTTTGAAGTCACCATTCAGCGCGCGATCTCGTAACAAATCGGCAGCTTCAGCCGCGAAGCGATCCTCTTCTATCTGATGAAAGTCAGTTTGCTCCATAGCGCTGCGGCGGCCGCCGCTGCCTAAACTTCGTCCGGGCACATCGGTACCCTGTTCGCGTGTGGGCGGATTATCCTGCTCTTGATGTGCTTCCAGCTGCAGGTCCATCTGAGCTTCGTTGCCATGGTTGCGCAAAAAAAGCATCTTTCGAC
>JAYTAO010000254.1:0-4227 GCA_043737435.1 Rhodanobacteraceae bacterium
CCTAAAACCGGCACCCTCAATGCGGCACGGCGTGCCTTCAAAGCAACGCTGCACCACGGCAGAACTTAGTCCCACAATTTCAAACAGCTGCGCACCGCGATAGCTGCCAATGGTGCTGATGCCCATTTTCGAAATAATTTTGAGCAAGCCTTTTTTGATCCCGCGCCGGTAACTGCGGCCCAGCTCGATTTGCTCTTTACCACGCGGCAATTTGATAATGCCTGCCTCATTCATGCTTTTCAGCGTCTGATACGCCAAGTACGGATAGATTGCTGTGGCACCAAAACCAATCAAGCAAGCAAAATGATGCGGATCGCGCGCGGTTGCGGTTTCGATAATCAAATTGCAGTCGCAGCGTAAGCCCACCCGAATCAGGTGCTGATGTATCGCCCCGGTCGCCAATAACGCGTGGATTGCCAGCTTTTCCTGTACCGGATAGCGGTCCGATAACATCAGTAAAATCGCGCCCGCGCGCACCGCTGATTCTGCTTCCAAACACAATCGTGCTAATGCCGCCTCAAAGCCCTCTTCGGGCGTGCAATACAAATGCAGCAGCGCATTTGCTGATTTAAATTCCGGCAACTGCAAAATTTGATTTAATTTGCGCTGTGACAGCACCGGCGAGTTCAAGGAAAGCTGCTTGGCTTGCTCAGGCGTTTGCTCAAAAACATTGCCCTCGCGCCCAATTTGCGTGCTTAAGCTCATCACCACGCGTTCGCGCAACGGGTCAATCGGCGGATTCGTGACTTGCGCGAAAGCTTGGCGGAAATAGTCATACAAAGAACGCAGCTGATGCGACAGCACCGCAAACGGCGTGTCATCGCCCATCGAACCGGTGGTTTCCGACTCGGTTTCTGCCAACACCCGCAGCACGCTTTCAATTTCCTCACGGCTTAGGTGAAACAGCTTTTGAAAGCGCAGCAATGTCGGCGCATCAAAGGAAACCAAGGCAAGCGAAGGATCAATCAACGCTGCGTCCAGGTAGCGCACACCCGCTTTCAACCACTGCTTATAATGCTGCCGCCCGGCGTTGATGCGATCAATCGCAGCACTATCCAGCAGCACGCCAGTCTTTAAATCCACCGCCATCATTTGCCCAGGCCCTAACTTGCCCTTGGCAACGATGCGCGCCTGATCGCAATCCCACACACCCGTTTCCGAGGCAATCGTTAGGATCTTATCATCCGTTAGCGACCAGCGCGCAGGGCGCAAACCATTACGATCAAGGGTACAGGCGGCATAATTTTGATCACACAACACAATGCCTGCTGGGCCGTCCCAGGGGTCAATCGACAGGCTGTGATACTCATAAAACGCCGACAAATCTGGGTCGCGATGTTCCAGTGATGACGTCGCTGGCGGCACCAAAATTCGCATCGCCTGCAGCATGTCCATGCCACCGCTAAGCAGCGCTTCCAGCATATTGTCCAAACTTTGCGAGTCCGAACCGTGCAGGCTGATCATCGGTTGCAATTCGCGGAAATCAACCAGCGGCGAATGCCATTTCGCGCCACGCGCCAGCGACCAACGGCGATTGCCCTCAATGGTATTGATCTCGCCGTTGTGCGCCAAAAAGCGAAACGGCTGTGCGCGCTCCCAAGCCGGTGCGGTGTTGGTGGAAAAGCGCTGATGAAATAACACCACACGTGACGCCAAATCACTGCGCGCCAGATCCGGGTAAAACGCCGGCATATTTTCCGGCAACACCATCGCTTTGTAACCGATCGTCACGCTAGAAAGGCTGACCACATAAGCACCAGAGGGGAACGCGTGCTCGGCGCGCCGACGCGCGACAAAAAGCGCGCGTTCGAACTCGGCGGTGGTTATCGCGGCATCGTTAGGCGCAACAAAAATTTGGCTTATTTGTGGCATTGCGGCAAGTGCCTGCACCCCGCAAACCGCAACCTCCACCGGTACTACGCGCCAGCCGAGCGGTTTTAGACCACTATGCGTCAGCGCTGCCTGTAAAATTTCGCGCGACTGAGTTGCAGCGGTTTGATCTTGCGGCAAAAACACCATACCCACCGCAAACGACCCAGCGGGAAGACTAATCCCAGCCTCGATCGCGGCCGCGCGCAAAAACTCGGTCGGCTGATGGATCAACACGCCGCACCCATCGCCGGTTTTGCCATCGGCACCCACCGCGCCTCTGTGGCTCATACGCGCCAAGGCGCTCAAACTGGTTTGCACCAACCAGCCGCTCGCCTTGTTTTCTAAGCAGGCAATTAGGCCAAAGCCACAACTGTCATGCTCAAAACTTGCATCGTAAAGCCCGGTCACGTTTGTTGTGCCCGCAAACGGAGGCTGATTTGTCGTGTCCGCAAGCAGAGACTTGTGCGCCATCGGCTACCCCAAAGTAGAAAAATTCTGATCGCTAAAACTCACACAGAGCAATAGAGCGGATGCTCCACTGTAGCTCAGCTCGACGGTGCGAAACCGTCAAAACTACACAAAGCCAAGTGCCTGTTCCCCATGAACAAGCCGCCATCTTCCCCTTGATTAGCCCGCCACATCAGTTAGCATTCGCAGCCTAATTTGGAGAGATGGCAGAGCGGTTTAATGCGGCGGTCTTGAAAACCGTTGTGGGTTCATATCCACCGGGGGTTCGAATCCCTCTCTCTCCGCCAACTCATAAAGCCAGTGCAGCCGCATCAGCCGTTATGCACCTCGCCCTTCCCGCTTATAAACTGCGGTTGCCGCCACTAATCAAGTTGCTAGCAGTTCTCGATTTTCCAAGCTGCGCGCCAAATCCTACCAACGGAACCCCATGCCTAAACCCATTTCATTAATTGGCCTACCTACCGACATCGGTGCCGGGCATCGCGGCGCTTCAATGGGCCCGGAAGCATTACGCGTGGCGGGCTTAGAAGCGGCATTGCGCGCACGTGGGCGGGTGGTCAATGACATCGGCAATCTAATCGGACCGCTCAACCCTTGGTTGCCGCCGGTGGATGGTTACCGGCATTTGGAACAAGTTGTGGCTTGGAATCGTTTGGCTTATGCCAGCATAATCGCCGAACTTCGTGCGCAGCGTCTGCCCATTATGTTGGGCGGCGATCACTGTCTAGCCATTGGTTCTATCGGTGCGGTGGCGCGTTATTGTAAGGAAGCGAATAAAAAACTGCGCGTGATTTGGCTCGATGCGCACGCCGATTTCAACACTTCCGGCATTACTCCCTCTGGCAATGTGCACGGCATGCCAGTGGCATGTTTGTGTGGCTTTGGCCCTCAGCCACTGACGGACTTAGATGGATTGGGGCAAATGCTGCTGCCTGGGCAGATCAAGCAAGTCGGAATACGCTCGGTGGATGAGGGCGAACGCGCCTTGGTGCATGACGTGGGCATTGATATCTTCGACATGCGCTTTATTGACGAGCACGGTATGCGCCGCACCATGGAATACGCTCTGGCAGACTTAGATAGCGACACCCATCTACATGTAAGTTTTGACGTCGACTTCCTAGACCCTTCGATCGCACCCGGAGTCGGCACCACCGTGCCCGGCGGCCCGAATTACCGCGAAGCGCAGCTGTGTATGGAGATGATCGCCGATACTGGCTTGTTGGCCTCGCTTGATGTGGTTGAGCTCAACCCGGCGTTTGATGAGCACAATCGCACCGCTGCCCTGGCGGTGGATTTGATTGAAAGCTTATTTGGCAAGTCGACTCTAATGCGAGTGGGCAGCGGACGCTAGGGGAAACTCGGCGCATTTAGGTAAGAATTAACTTGAAGCCTGCAATAATTAGCACCACTGCCAGCAAACGTTTGATTGTTAGCGGCTCCAGCTTTCTACTACCGAGATAAGAACCCAATACACCGCCTACAATAACAGCAACACCCAATGGCAGTATAAATTTGGGAATGTTTTTGGTCGCACTGATATTTCCTAGCAATCCAGAAATAGAATTTAACAAAATAAAAACGGCGGAAACTGCGGCGGCATTTTTAGTTGTGGCCCAACGCATAAGCAAAAGTAAAGGCGTCAAAAAAATGCCGCCGCCGGTACCTGTTAGCCCAGCTAGTAGCCCCAACCCTGCACCAACGCTGATCGCAACAGGTTTCGAAGGTTGCGTGGCCTGTTGTTCTTGCACTTGCGGCGTTAAAAAGCGCACCGCGGAGAACAGCAAAACGATGCCAATCAAAATTTTGAAAACCTGCGCAGGCAAGTTCAAATAACCACCCAAAAAAGCCAGTGGAAAAGACAGCAGGGCAAACGGCCAAAACATT
>JAYTAO010000255.1:0-1596 GCA_043737435.1 Rhodanobacteraceae bacterium
ACCCACCGATGCGCCTGGCCTTCCAGCCCAATCGGATCGCCGCGCCATGCGCACACGCGTAAAACCGTCATCGTCAACGCGATTTTTTCTTGGGAGTAAACATGGCTGTAGACGCCGTGTGTTTCGCTCGCTAACAGTTCCAGATCCAGCTCTTCTTTTAATTCCCGCGCAAGTGCTGAAGCCGCATCTTCGCCCGCTTCAATCTTGCCGCCGGGAAATTCCCAAAGCCCCTCATGTGCTTTTCCACGTGGACGCTGTGCCAATAAATATTCGCCACGCGTATTGACGATCAGGCCCGCCGCAACAGATAAAGTTTTCATCACGCTAGGGCAGAACCGCGACCGGTTTGCGTTTAAGCAACGCCGCCAAGATTGAGCCGCTGACCACAAGCCCAGTACCCAGCCAACCCCAAATGCCGATGCGTTCGGGCGTCAAATGTGTAGGCATCAGCGGCGCAAGCACGCTTATCACAGTGAACGTCATGATCGGGGTGATCGCTAGTACCGCAGAAACGCGCGACGCCTCCCAATGCACGAACGCTTCGGCAAACGCGCCGTACGCGCCGATGGTGTTGATCGCGCAATAGCCTATTGCCCACCAGTGCAGCGAATCAATGCTGGCAAAATTACTAAAGTGGGCAAACGGCAGCAGCGCCAAGGTAGCGACGAAATACATCACCAGCATGATTTGTTGTGATGCCAGCCGCGCCAGCAGTTTTTTTTGTATCAGCGCGTAAAGCACCCAGCTTACCGCAGCGACAAAAATCAGCGCGGCACCAAAACCATAGCTTGCTGCGGCGACTGATTTTGTTCGTTGCTCCAGCGCAAACATACTCAGCCCAAACGCGATGGCAAAAAACCCTACGATTTGGCCCCGACTGACGCTTTCTTTAAAAAGGACGATGCTGCCAATCGCCAGCATCAATGGCGCGCTTTGTATCAACAGTTGCGCGTTTGCGGGCGTGGTGTATTTCAGGCCCAGTAAAAATAAGACGTAATTGCCAATCAACCCAATCGCTGCGAGCAACAACAGCTGCCAGCGCATCCGGCCTAAGCGGCGAAACCCGGCCATTTGACCGCGTGATGCCAGCAAAACCGCAGTAAACACAAATGCACAAAAAAAACGAAACCAAGTCAAGGTCATCGGCTCAATGACTTCAAGAGATATTTTCAGCGCGGCGGGTAAGGTTGCCCAAAACAGGCAAGTGGCCAGCGCCAGCGACAAGCCCAATCGCCAGCGGCCCGAGGTAGCTGATGCAGTCATAATTTCGAATTTCTATCGCGACAAGCCAGCAAGTGTGGCAGGCACAAGCCGATGCCGACGTGAATCACGCGACGATGATTTAGGCTTAAGTAAACCGCGCTTTAATCCGTGAGAATAGGCTCTTGCTCTCTGCGGCTTTGTCGTCCAGCACCGCACTGGTTTGCGCCGTACGCGGCCTAGTTCGCACCAAGCCGAGTGCGGCATAACCGTTTAGGCATCCCAGCACTTCAACGGGTGCGATGGCCAGCTTTTGCGCCGCGTCTGCGACCGGTGAAAAATCTTTAAACGCCTCGGCAATACGGCCAAAATCGGCGAAGCGCGCGTAGGCAACCG
>JAYTAO010000256.1:0-4212 GCA_043737435.1 Rhodanobacteraceae bacterium
ATGCACAGAGCAATCTTCGAGCTTTATAACCCAACCACCGAGATGCGTTGGAAGGGCGACGGTCGGCCGTACGAAATGAGTTTTGACGGCGCCAACGTGACGATCGAAATCGTCGATGAAACCGGCAAGATTGATATCAACAGTGGCGATCAAAAACTGCTTGCCGCCATGTTTGCGCGTGCCGGTTTAGAACCGCTGCGAGCAGAAAAATTGGCGGGTGCGGTGGTGGATTGGCGTGACCCGGACGAGTTAGTCAGCATCAATGGCGCCGAGAAAGGTGAGTACATCAGCGCTGGTCTAAAAGTTGGACCGCGAAATCAGTATTTCGTTACCGTTACTGAGCTGCAGCAGGTGCTGGGCATGGACTACGATTTGTTTCAGCGTATCGAACCCATGTTGACAATTACCTCGAATGGTTCCTCAACGCCAAATTTAGCTTTCGCGCAGTTGGATGCACTAGCAGTTGCACTGTCGCAACTCGGGCAAAATTTGAGTCAGGAACAGTTGGAAGCAATTATTGCCATGCGCCAACTAAGCAAGCCTGGGAGCCCGGTCAGCTTGCCCGGCGGGATTGTAATTCCCCCAGGGATCGGCGGCGGTCAAGGCGGGAACTATACGATTAAGGTGCGCTCGGTAATGCCTAGTGGCGCCAAAGCCACACTTGAGGCTACCGTGCAGCTTAGTTATGGCACCGTAGGTGATCGCCCGTACCGAACATCACGCTGGCGCGAAGGTCATTCTAACTAGGCGCGCAGGTGAATTCTGGCCAGCATGCTCGGCTAGATTTTTGACTGAACTTTCACGTCGTTGAACTTTTCAGCCATTTTAAGCTCTGCTAGAGCATGATCAAATCGTCCGACCGTGGTTTTGCATACTTAAAATAAGCGAACCAAATTTGTTTTGCTTTGGCAAGATAAATGAACAGAAAGTTGTTTTGCTTAGGCAAAACTTGTAACTCCCCACTCTATTGCCCAACAAAAATAACTTGCGTAAAATTAATGGCTAACGTTTTGCAACAGGTGGCAAGAAGCGTAAGAAGCTTCGCTGCGCGCAGTCAAATTGGCACTTTCTTTGCCTGGTGGAAAGACGAGCTTTTAGCTTGCCTGCCAGAAGCACTGAGTGAGCGTTTAAGCTCAGCCCCCGCAAAAATTGTGCTTGGTCAAGGTACTGATGGCAGTTGGCACGCCGCGCGCGTGCGCGGATCAAAACGTGAAGCCGAACGTAATTTAGATTTGAATGACCTTGCCAGTGTTCGGCGTGCCTTAGGTTTTCTTGAGGTATTAAATGATCAACCAGCTGAGATCAAAGTGCTCGCGCTTAGCGCCGATAAAGTTTTGCGCAAACGGCTAACTTTGCCGCTCGCCGCAGAGGAAAACTTGCGCCAAGTATTAAGTTTCGAAATGGATCGCCAGACGCCATTCAAAGCCGATCAAGTGTATTTTGACTGGCGAATTATCAAGCGCGATGCCGCGCAACGTAGTTTATTAGTTGATTTGTTAGCCACACCCAAAACCACCTTGGATGCAGCGCTTACGCTGTTAGTGCCGGCGCAAATCGTAGTTGATGCAGTTGATACAACCAGTGGGCGTGGCGCGCTGCAATTTGAGCATACTCAAGGCTTCAATCTTTTACCGCTGGAAAAACGCGGCGCAAGCGGTGATCCACAGGCGCGCATTCGTTGGATTTTGGCAGCTAGTCTGGTTGCATTAGTTGGCATCGCTATGATGCAGTCCTTAACTGCACGGCAACAGGCGCTTGCCGCATTGCAAGAAAAAACCGTCGAGACGCAAAAGGCGGCGTTGGCAACTGCGATGTTGGCAAAAAAATTACGCGAAGAAATTACCGGAGCCAATTTTCTGTCTGAGCGTAAACAGAAGCGCTCGGAAACCGTCAAAGTGCTGCTTGAATTGACGCAACTGATCCCCGATAACACCTGGCTGGAGCGAATTTCTTTCGTGGGTGAAGCTGTGCAGCTGCAGGGGCAATCCGCGTCGGCGTCTGATCTTATTGGTTTATTGCAAAAAGCGACCTATGTTGGCAACCCGCAAATTCAGGGCGTGATTCAACCGGACGCGGGTACGGGTAAAGAGCGTTTCAGTTTGCAGCTAGATATTCGCGAAGAGGCGCTGCTCAAGGCATCGGCAGCTCCGGCCCCACCGATGGCGGCGCCTGCAGCGTCGGTAAAAACCCAAGCGATGCGTTAACTATGGCACTCACACTTTTGCCACCTAAAGGCCAGGGCCAAGTTATGGCGGTCGGTTTGCTCCTAGTTGCGCTAGGGCTGATCTATTTTCTAGCCCTGCATTGGTTCGTGCGTGGGCATTTAGACGTTGCTAATCAAATTAATGAGCTGCAAGAATCTGAACTACGTTTCCGACAGGAAGTCAGCAAACGCCCGGCGTTAGAAAGACGATTAAAGGAAGTGGAAGACTTCAAAGCCCGCAACACCTATTTTTTGCCCGACGAAACCTTTGATTTGGGCGCCGCCTCGTTAAGTACTAAGCTTAAAGCTGCCGTAACTGCGCATGCCGACACGGCGCGTTGCACCATCATTTCAACGCAACCGCAAAAATTGGGCACTAAAGAATTGTACGAACGCGTCAGTATCCAAGTGCGGTTAAAGTGCGATTTGGACGATTTGGTCAAAATTATGTATTCGCTGGAAAACATGACACCTTTTCTGTTTATTGACGAACTTAATCTGTATCAACAGCCGGTGCTGGATGCCTCATTAGTTGTGGGAAATGGTGGCAACATGGATGCACGCTTTGATCTTTCTGGTTATATTCGCGCCGTGCCAAGTAGCGCTACGCCGCTGTTGCCTGCGAGCGAAGGTTTCCGTGCGAGAACCCGGCAATGAGGCTTTCAACGCGAAAAAAACTCACTGCAGCACTCGGCGTTGCCTGTGGCGTGATGATGCTTTTTTTACTACTGCAGCGGCAGTTAGGCCTGGGCACTACGTACGGCACTTTGCCCGATACTGCCGCAGCAGTTGAATTGGATGTGCAAGTCCCGCAAAGTGAATTTAAGCCGGATATGGCGTCCGAGATGGCGTTCTTAGAGATCAATGATCGTTCATTGTTTACGCAAACGCGCACCCCTCCCCTAAAAGCTCCGCCACCCGTGGTGGTAGCGGTGGATCAACCAAAAGTTCCTTTAACCGCGCAACTAACTGGCGTGGTAATAACGCCAACTAGAAAAGTTGCATTATTACGCAGCGCGGGCGGTGATCAAACCTATCGTTTGCGCGAAGGTATGCCTTTTCCTGGCGAGCTAGCAGGTTGGCGCGTAGTGCAAATCAATGCGCGTAGCGTTGTTTTTGACGGTGGCACAAATCAAGGGCAAGTGGAACTTAAACTTGATGTCGCCAAAGGCTCGCCGATGAGCGCAAGCCCAAACGGGCTGCCTTTTATTCCGCAGGTGCCGGGGAACTCGCCAGTGCCACCGATGTCGGACAACTCGAAGTTCAACAGCGCCGCCATTGCCATGCCGGCATCCGGAGCGCCACCGCCGCCACCGCCACCCCCTAGCGCCGATCAAGCCGCGCGGGAGATGGAAGTGCAGCGAATTATCGAAGAACGCCGTGCGCAGATGCGCGCAGAAGCCGAGCGCATGAGTTCGGGTAATCAATAATGAGGATTTTCGTGCTATCTCGTTTTCTATTCAATTCAAAGCCTTTGCAGTTGCGCGGATTGCTGCCCAATTTGGCGCTAGCTCTCTACTTAACACTGGCGTTGGCAGGATGCGCCACCTTTGGTGTTGCGCCCAAGAAGTCGACGCCCGTTCCGGCAGCCATTAAGGACGCAGCGCCAATACAAATCGCGGCCGCGGCAAAATCGGCCCATGAATCTCAGATTGGTGCCGATACTGCCGCTGCCGCTGGCCCTACCTCGTTCCCTGGTACCGGCCAATTTGTCAAGCCCAGTCCGCCCGCTGCCACTAGCCCGCGCCCAGCATTGGCAGATCAAGAAGTCAGTTTTAACTTTGAAGCCACACCGGTGCCTGAAGTAGTTAAAACCATCCTCGGCGATTTACTGCAGGAAACCTATGTGATTGGACCGGGCGTGGGTGGGACGGTTACGTTTTCGACTGCGAAACCAATCAAAGGCGAACAAGCGATGGCAGTGTTGGAAATGCTGCTGAGTTGGAGTGGTGCCGCGCTAGTACGCAAAAATGATCAGTATTTAGTGGTGCAAACGCAGGCCGCGGTGC
>JAYTAO010000257.1:0-4203 GCA_043737435.1 Rhodanobacteraceae bacterium
GTGCGCGCGTCCATTAGATTGTTGAGCAAAGCCCAACCTTCGGGATATAAAATTTCATCCAAAGAATATTGCGCAGAGTCCGCTTGATCGACCGCTTGCATCAGTTCATTTGAAATATCTGGAAACCGGTCGCTACCGCCAAAGTGCCGATACACCACCCGCGCTGCGGACGCCGCAGTTGCGTCAATCACATGATTACCAGAAACCTGGATATCCTTTGACTGGCCTTCAAGGCGAACAAGCTCACTCGCGTGATGATCGAAAACCATATGCGCGCCCCGCACATACGGAAGGTTTGCGGTGATGTCGCGATCAGTAATCGCGATTTTGCCGTCCTGCATATCTTTCGGATGGACAAAAGCAATTTCGTCGATCAAATCCAGCTTTTTCAGCAGCACGGCGCATACCAAACCGTCAAAGTCGCTGCGGGTAACCAAGCGATAGCGAATATTGGACATAAAACTCTCTTTTTTAGGGTGCGTCTAAAGCTGGCAAAATTAAGTGCTGACGTCAACGATAAACTTTGCAGTGACGCTAGGCCTTACGAAAAACCCCGGCATCTGCCGGGGTCTGGTTTCGCGCACTTAGTAACTAGAATTAATTACAGACGTTTTGATAAATGCACTTGACCCATTCTGGGTGGTCAATAAACGGGTTGCGGTTGCCTTGAGCGTTAAACACAATTTGGTTGCGCAGCACTTCACGGTCATCAACCGGATCATCAATATGCCACTGCAGCAGCACGCTCAATAAACCCATATACGCAGTGCCCGTGGTGTTGCCAACGCTTTGCGTGATCAAGCTGGCGTTATCGGTGAGCGCTAGGTTTGGCTCAACGATGCCGGTGTTGCCGTTCGTGCCGCCTTCGTAGCGCACGTCCATATAAAACATGGCGCGCGCAGCGTCACCTTTGCGCTTGCTCCAGGTTTGCCAGAGCACGCTGTTGGTCCAATTAGAATTACCTGGATAAACGCCAGAACCGCCGCCTTGATTAAAATTCGCTTGAGTCGTGTATTCAGTGCAGCCCGAGGTGCAGTTGCCATAGTACTTATTGCCGCGCGCGGAGTTATAGGTGATATCTGAGGCCATCAAATGGTGCCCATCGGTATAGCAATAATTATTTGGACCGTCATCTGGGAAGCCTAAACTTTTCGGCCAGCTATGTTCGCGGTTGTAATTCGTGTTGCCCGCTAGCACTTTTGGGTAGCTGGCGTTTTTGTAAATTTCCAAAACATTATTGCTGTTCATCGGATCTTGCTCGGCCTGCGCGATCACGGCCCAAATGCCGGAGTAGCTAACTTTGGTATGGTCATCAATAATATTGTGCAATGACGTGCGTAATGCTGCAGCAGTGTTGGTAACGGCACTGCCGTAATAGCCAGTCGCAGCACCCGCCATCTTTAAGGTAGCGCTGTAATTGGCAGCCATCGGCGTGGCTACACCATCAACATCCGACACATTCGCGGCATTCACCGTCAAAGTACAGGTTTCCAAGGCGGTGAAATCAACGCTTGGGTCCAGCGTGCGGGTCGCTCCAGTGCCGGTCACGACGGCCGCTTTATTGCCGGATGCCGAGCAGCTTAAGCCAAACCAAGTGCCGGTGGTCGTAACGGCTTCCGAAAAATTAACCGTGATGTTGCTATTTAAAGCAACGGTGACCGAACCTGCCGCAGGCACAAGGCTGGTCACGGTCGGCGCAGCATCTGCGGCGGCCTGCGTGGTGAAGCTGGCGCTGTAGTTGGCCGCCATCGGTGAGATAATTCCGTCAAGATCGGTGACGTTAGCAGCGGTAACGCTGAACGTGCAGGTTTCAGAAGCGGCAAAATCAACGGTTGGATCAATCGTGCGCGTGCTGCCGGTGCCGCTTACTGCTGCGGCCTTGGCACCCGAAATCGAGCAGTTCAAGCCAAACCAAGCGCCGCTGGTGGTGACGTTTTCGGAAAAGTTCACCGTGATGTTACTGGCGAATGCAACGCTGCTTGCACCTGCCGCCGGACTTACGCTGGCAATAGTAGGCGCGGGGTCGGGTGCGATGAAGCTTTGTCCGGTATTGCAAGCGCCAAAACTGGCGGTACGGGATGCGTTCCAAACAAAATTGTTTGCGGTAGTGCCAGTGCCCGAAAGCTGTAAAGATTGCCCAGCGGCGGCGCTGCCGTCCTCGATTTGCCCAATGTTGGTGCTGCTTACCCCATTCGCGGCCCCGCCACTGCCGACAAAACTACCTTCATAGCTTAAAAATTGCACCAATGCACCTGCGGCGTTGACGAGTGCAATGCCGTCGGGTGCCCCATTTTGTAAACCGGTCGCCGTAGCAACGACGGTGCCATAGCCGCCGCATTGGTTCGCTGTGATCCCGCTTAAAGTAAACGTTGCATAGCTTGCTCCGCCCGAACCGTCGTAACCCACGACTTTCCAGCCGGTCAGATTCGTGCCAGCGGGTGCGATCACCTCAACGCGTTCGCCGGTATCGGTGCCGGAGTTGTCATAGTGAAATTCATTAATAAACACCGTCTGCGCGATCGCGCATGGAGCGAAGGCCGCACCTAAAAGTGCTGCGGCAAAAAAATTAAAACGCATCGAGATTATCCAAAGGAGTGAGAAATTGAAACTGCAGCGGCCGGGTATTCGTTTGAAAACGCGCGGAGCCTACGCCCTCAATGTGACAAGTTGTAGCTGCAGCGCAGCATTTGGTAAAAATTAAGGCACTCCCGAATCGCAGCTAGCATCCAGCACTCGCGCCCACGCGTTTTTCTAAGCAATACTCAGGCACTTTACTGACAAACAACCTTGCAACAATGCTCAATCCCGAACTCGATTTCACCGAAGCGATGCTGACGCTGCAGCGCACTGGCCGCGTGGTGATCAACAGCGCATTGGCTACTGATGCGGCTGAATCTTTATATGCAGCATTGCGCGCATCGGTGCAATTTAATTTGATGGTGCGTGATGGTCAGGGTCAACGCGCGCTAAAAAATGCCGCCGCAGTCGCTTACGCGCAGAGCTTAAGTTCAGCGCAACAGCATGCTGCTGAAAATTTTGCTTTCGCCTATGAAGGTTACAACTTGATAGACGCCTATTTAAGCGCTGAGCTCGCCCACCAATCTGCGACGATACTCCGGCAAGTGGTGCAGACGCTCAATGGCGCAGATTTTTTGAATTTCGTGTGTAGACTCACGGGCGATAAACAAATCCGCCGAATTGATGCACAGGCTACCCACTATCGGGCCGGGCATTTTTTATTGCGGCACAATGATTTGTCCACCAAAGAAGATCGCCGCTTTGCCTATGTCATCAACTTGTCTAAGCATTGGCGCGCCGATTGGGGTGGCCTGCTGCAATTTTTCGACACCCCAAGCCATACCACCAGCGCGGCAATCGCGATGCTGGAGCCTAAGATCATCGAAACCATTTGCCCAAGCTTTAATGCTTTGACGATCTTTAAAGTGCCCCAATGGCACTGCGTTTCGCCGGTGGCTATGTTCGCAAAGCCAAGTGACACGGGCGGTATGCGGTTAGCAATTACGGGCTGGATGCAGGCTTGATCCTCAAACATTCAGCGGGAAACGCACTCTAAATACTGCGCCACCTTCTTGCTTGGCATCCGCGCGCACGCTGCCGCCGTGTTCTTCGGCGATTTTTTTAACGATGGCTAGCCCTAGCCCCGTGCCTTTGGTTTTACTGGTGGTGTAGGGCTCAAACAGACGTTCACGCAAGGCGCTAGGTAGGCCGGGGCCGTTGTCGGCGACACTGAGTTCGTACCAGCGGCTATTGCCTTCCACGCGCAGCTGAGCACTGATTTGAATCGTGGCGGGTTTGCCGTCTGCCGCTTCCTGCGCGTTTTTGATTAGATTGTGTAGGAGCTGGCGCAGGCGGCCTGAGTCAGCGCGTAATTTGGCTGTGTTTCGCACGCCCTCGAAATCGAACTCAAAGCTGACTTTTTGCGATTCACTGGCGTAGAGCTCGGCGACTTCATAGGCCAAGCCCGCGACGTCAACCGGCAGCATTTGCAGTTGCGGTGGACGCGAATAATCGCTAAACGCGTTCACCATCGTTTTCAAGGATTCCACTTGCGCCACAATCGTGTGAGTGGCGCGATCCAGCACATCGCGATCCGCTTCCGGGAGCGTGGTCAGATATTTTCGCCGCAGCCGTTCCGCTGCTAACTGGATCGGCGTCAAGGGGTTTTTGATTTCATGCGCCAGC
>JAYTAO010000258.1:0-1588 GCA_043737435.1 Rhodanobacteraceae bacterium
CAACAGCCTAAACTTTGGCTATTTTGTGCGATAAAAACCGAAACTATCAGAAATCTGAGAAGGAGGCCAGAATTTGCTTGCGATTGAGGAGCTTTGCACGATTCGCCAACGCCGCTTGTTGGCTTAGAAACTACTTTGCCAGAGTTTGCGCCCGTACGGGTAGCGGTACGCTGCACAAATCGATGTAGCCCGCAGGGCGCTTGTACCAATTATCTTTACGGTTGCGACGCGCTTCGATTAACGCATTGAAACTTGCGCTATCGGTACGCAGCGCTTCCAATGCTGGGCGATCCAAGCCAGATAAGTCGCTGCCCAGTTTGACTGAAATGATCGGCGTGCGCAGCTCAGCTTTGTCGTAAAAGCCCATCGGCACAGGGCCACGTGCGCTGACGCTTAATACTTCAATGCCCGCAACAACTCGGCCAACGATACTGATATTGCGATCAAGCTGGCGCGGCGCGTGGCCGGTGACGGCGTAAAGCTCGGCACCGCTGCCGGATTCAACTGCGACATCGCGCCCAGCACCCACTGCGCCATAGCAATGGGCGGGCCACACTAAACCGGCGGCCGGGTCGCGTCCAACTGCGAAGCCATGGCTAAATCCGACTTCTGGCGCGTAGCCATCAAAGTCGGGAAGTTTGGTGAAATTAGATGCGCTGCTGATCGCGCTTTCAAACTCCGCTGGCAGCGTGCTGCGTGCGGTTTTGATCGGCTTGCGTTTGACCGCGTCTTCGGCGTTTGGATCGCCCCACTGCACGACGAAATTGTCCTGACTGCGAGTAATCGCTAAATCATCAAAATAGCCTTCTCGCGCCAGCGCTTTTAGATTTTTGACGTGCTCGGGCGCAAACGCGCTGGCTAATTCGATCACCACTTTACCGCGCGCGGTTTGCATGACCAGTAGGTTTTCCGGATCAAGCCTACGCCATTCACCAGCTTTAGATGCTGCGATAATTTCCCCCATGCTCATCGCTTTGGCGCCCGCGGCAGGGCTAGGCGAAGGCAAATTCGTGGCTGGCTTTGCCGGGTGATTTGCGCAGGCGCTTAAAGCTATTACGCAGCTAACGAGCACTGATCTATTCACAATATTCCTTTAATTATCCTATGCTTAAAGCGATTTTTGCACGTCCGCCAGCAGTGCCACAACCGCAGCTTCGAGGGTATTCCAGGCACAGACAAAGCGGTAGATATCGGCACCGTAAAACCAATAAAAATGCCAACCACGCGCTTCTAGCAACTGCAGTTGCGCCGGGTTTAAGTGCACAAAAACGGCATTCGCCTGCACTGGAAACGCGAGTTTCAGCCCGCTTTCTTGCATGCCGACGCTTAACTTTTGCGCCATCGCATTGGCGTGCGCGGCGCGTTCAATAAACCTCGGCAGTGCGCCCAGCCATGGCGCGCTCAAATAGCGCATTTTCGACAGCAACTGCCCGCCTTGTTTGCGCCGGTTGAGAAAGCCTTGCGCCAGCTCGGGTTTGAAAAACACCACCGCTTCCGAGGTACAAACGCCATTTTTGGTGCCGCCTAAACTCAACACATCCACACCCGCTTTCCAGGTCAATTCCGCTGGCGCACTCGAAAAAAACGC
>JAYTAO010000259.1:0-1586 GCA_043737435.1 Rhodanobacteraceae bacterium
CACCGATCGCGTGGCTAAATACAATCAGCTTTTGCGCATTGAAGAAGCGCTCGGTGCAGCGGCGAGCTATCGTGGGCGTTCGGCGATTCGGGTTCGGCGCTAAGACCATGAAAAATATACTTGTTTCGCTCGTTTGCGTGCTACTGCTCCCTGTATCGGCGTTGGCGGCCGTACTGAGTGATCGTGACGTTGCCCAGCTACACTCGGAAATCGATTCCATGTACGTCGCATTCGAACGCGGCGATGCGAAGGAACTCATCACTCGGACACATGAATCCATTTACAACCTTGTTGGGGGCAAAGAGGCATTCGAAGACCTAACGTTGCAGGCTATGGAACTACTAAAAAATTCCGGAATTAAATTCCTTCAATCAGAGCTGGGTGCACCCACCCAAACCTATTCGGCTGGGAAAGAGGAAATTTGCTTTGTACCCCGAATTTCGGTAATGGAAATCCAAGGAAAGCAGGCCAAAAGCACTGGGTTCATGATCGCCATTCGTAGGCTTGGAACGCACAAATGGATGTATCTTGATGGCGCAGGATTGCAGAAGAATCCCGATACCTTATATCAACTGTTTCCAACACTGGAGCGTAGTGTTGAGCTACCTCCCAGCAAAGTGGAATTGCTTTGAAAGCACTTGAATTACATTGGCTTCCCGGCCGCGTGCTAACACAACGGTAGCTACTTCTCAGTTTTCTGCTTTTGGGAGCACTACTACTATGAACAATTGGTCAATCTGCAACTCAGTAGAGCGTGATCCACTTAAAGTAAGTGGTGCCTGGCTATTTCGCGGCACTCGAGTGCCAGTTTCGGCGCTTTTTGAAAATCTTGAAGATGGTGCGCAATTGAACGATTTTGTGGCTTGGTTTCCCGGCGTCACTTTGGCGCAGGCACGCGATGTTTTGCAACAAGCAAACCCGTAACACTCGAGCTTTCGCATGCTAACCGCTGATTTCATTCAATCCCTATCGCCCGATTCGGCGTCAACTGCGGCTGGCCGCAAGCTTTCCGGGCCGCGCGATTGGACGGGTTTAAGCCGGTCGATGCGGGCGCTGTGGGGCGAGTGTCGGGGCAGCGCGCTGTATCAAACGCGCGTTGATTTGACCGATTTTGCGTCAAAATGTAGCTGCCCGTCGCGTAAATTCCCCTGTAAACATGCGCTGGGCCTGCTGTTTATGACGGCGAATGCGCCGACCAATCTAGTCGAAGCGGAGGAGCCCGGCTGGGTCAGCGATTGGTTGAGCCAACGGGGTGCGAAAGCGGCGGCCAAAGCTGAGCCAGCTGAAAAGAAGCCCGTCGACGAAAAAGCGCAGGCGAAACGCACAGACGCGCGTCTTGCCGCGATCACAGCAGGCATCAACTTGACCGAACGCTGGCTGCATGATTTGGTCACGCAGGGCGTTGCAGCGGTCAATCTCGATCGTCAGTTAGAAACGGCGGCAATACGCTTGACGGATGCTAAAGCGGGCGCATTGGCCGAGCGTTTGCGCCAAATTGCGGCGTTGAGCGAGGTGGAGCAAAACCGCCGTATTGACGAGCTGGGCTATGTGCAATTGCTGATTGATTTGTGGAAAAAGCGCGACAC
>JAYTAO010000260.1:0-4196 GCA_043737435.1 Rhodanobacteraceae bacterium
GTACGAAATTCACTATTGACGCGCGGAATGAGCTCGTCAATCAAAAAGCGGGCGTATTTTTCGCCGTCGTGCCAGGGCGAGTATTCCATTCCACGCGACGGCGAACTCCAAACGCCCACCACGATCGCCGGTTCAATTTCACCGGCATCGCTCAGGCGCATCATCGCCTCATCTACACCCCAATCCACACCCGTGTTCGCGATCCGTGGATCGAATAGATTTTGCCCGTCGCTCATATAAAGCACGCGGTAACGTTTGGATGTTTGCGCCTGGTAGCCAGGCGGCAGCCAAATAGAAACCTGGCGCGGATGCGCTAAATATTTTGACTGCACATCCAGCCAATACACCAACGTACCCTTGACACCAGAACCTTGCCAATCTTGAATATAAACCTTAACGTCCTTTTTGAAATCGGTGACCACAACTTTTAAATCCTGATCACCCTCAATCAACTGCCGATGATTCGCCATTACCATGCCGGATGGCCCGAGCGCTTCGCGCTCCCAGCTGCCCAAAGTAATTTTGAACTCAAACAAGGTGCCTTCCGGAATTTCGAGGCTTGCGACACGTTCGCGTCCTGAACCGGACATTGCAAGTCCAGCGGCATTCCAAGGCCCCAGTTCGGGGATATTGCCGCTCAGATAAACCGGTGAATTCGTGCCCTCAGGAACCAAAGCGCGGACGATTACATCGCGCATGACGGGCTCTTTTGAGACGCCACCGGCGCTGCGCTCATCTACAGCGCAAGCGCTGCACAGCAACAGCCAAACTAACAAAAAAAATCTGCGCATCGTAGACACCTGCAAATAGAATCAGAAAGATATTCTGGGGCTGTTAACGGCCGCTTTGCAATGCGCACAACTTGCACATCTTTCAATCAAACCCGCCGACAGAACTCAATCATCTGTCCCTGCATAAATTACCCGCCGGCTAACGCCGGTCAGTTTCGCGGCCAACTTTGCCGCTTGGCTTTTCGACATCGACTCACTGAGGATAGCGAACGAGCGGCGGGCTTGTACTTCGGCATCGCTTTTTTCCGTCGCGCCTTGTATGACCACCACAAATTCGCCGCGTTGCAGATTGCTATCACGGGCTATTTTCTCGGCAATTACCGAGGCCGAACCGGTAAAAGCATTCTCGAAATGTTTGGTAATTTCCTTCACCACCGAAATAGCGCGATCTGCACCGAAAATAGCGACGACATCGGCCAGCATCTCCAAAATTCGGTGGGTAGATTCATAAAACACCAGGGTGCGTGGCTCGTCTTGCAGTGCGGTTAACTTGTCGCGCCTGCCTTTGTTATTGGCAGGTAAAAACCCTTCGAAACAAAATCGCTCACAGGGCAAGCCACAAATGCTTAGCGCGGCAATCAGCGCGCACGGGCCGGGCACGGCGAGTACGGCAAATCCCGCGGCGCGCGCAGCGGCGACTAAAACATAGCCGGGATCGCTAATCAGCGGCGTGCCGGCATCGCTAATCAGCGCAAGCGTTTGCCCCGCTTCCAGCTTTTGTAAAATCGCGGTGGTTTTTTGGGTTTCGTTATAGTCATGCAGCGCACTGAGCTTGGCGTGGATGCCGTAATGGCGCAAAAGCACATTGGAAGTGCGGGTGTCCTCGCACAAAATTTCGTTCGCGCTGCGTAAAACCTCCAACGCACGCGCGGATATGTCATGTAAATGCCCGATCGGCGTGGCGACTACGTAGAGCGTGGGCGTGCCAGGAACGATTTGAGCTGTATGATCAGCCGCAGTTTTAGAACATTGTTGAGTTGAGTTCATGCGGAAAGTCCTAAATTCTTGCGGCCTGATTTTGCCTAGCATGGCGTTACCGGCGAAACACCCACAATTCTTGACCGGATCAGGCCTAGAAAAATCAAGCCTAGTAAAAAATGCGCGTGCAGTTGCGCTTTCGGCCATGATGGCGGTATCGCTTGCGGGTTGCGGGAGTATGCCGTTACTTGGGCCATCCGTAGACGAATCCGGTGCGAAAGCACTGATGGATAACGGTCAATTTCGCGACGCGGCGATGGCCTATCAGCGTCTTGCGCGAAAAAATCGCGAGCAACGTGGCCGCTATCAACTGCTGAGCGCGGATGCTTGGCGCGAAGAAGGCGACTACAACAGCTTACAGAACTCGCTGAAAGAGATTGATCGCAACGGCCTTTCCAGCAATCAATCGGTGCAGTTTGATCTGTTAGATGCGGAAATCTTGATAAGCAGGGGCGATGCGGAGGGCGCGCTTAATCTGTTGGTGGCAGACCCGCAAAAATTGCCACCCGAGCTTGCGGCTGGGTACTTTGAGCTGCGTGCGCAAGCGTTTGAAAAAAAAGCCGCGTTCGCCGATGCAGCGCTCGAACGCGCGGCATTGAATGGCCTGCTTGACCCCGTGGAACGCGCCGCCAACGAGCATGATTTGCGCGCGCTGTTGGAAAAGCTTAACGCGGATGAGCGCCGGAATTTGATGCGCGCAACCGCGCGTACCCATCCACTTTTTCCGTTTTTGGCGGCACTAAACGGCGCTGCGCGCGAAGGCGGCGCTAGTTCGTATACGGACTCCGTTACCGCAGCACCCGCGGCATCACGAACCAGTAGCTTGAGCGGCGCGACACGGGAAAACATCAGCCGCATTGCGCTGCTTTTGCCAAGCAGTGGACCGATCGCGCCCGCCGCGCGCGCGGTGCAAGACGGGATCTTTGCTGCCTATTTTTCTGACACTGGCGAGAATCGGCCGGAACTGGCATTGATCGACAGCGGCCTGACCGCCGCGAGTGGTAAGGCTGCTTACGATAAAGCGATTGCCGAGGGTTTTGACCACGTGATCGGGCCACTGCAGCGCGATCAAGTCACCGCGATTTTTCAATCAAACGGCGCTATTTTGCCGACGCTGGCGTTGAATTTTGCCAACTCGCCGACTTTACCGCCCCAAGGTAGCCTGCAATTTGCGCTATTGCCCGAAGAAGAGGCGGTGGCAGCGGCCGATCACATGGCAGGAAAAGGCTTAAAGCGCGTGGCGGTATTGGTGCCGGATGACGAGTTTGGCCGACGCGCAGCCGAGGCGTTTGCGGCACGATTCACCGCACTGGGCGGGGAGATTGGCGAGCGCGCGTTTTTTTCAATTACCGGCACGGATAACTCTGCAGCCATACTCAGCGCGATGGGCGTTACCGAAAGCAGGGCTCGCGCGCAGCTGGTGCGCGGCATTGTTGGCATTCCATTTTCTGCGCAAGCGTCTCGACGCTATGATTTAGAGGGCATTTTTCTAGCCGCAAAACCCCCGCAAGGGCGCTTGCTGTTGCCGCAATTGCGCGCCTTTGATGCGGAGGACTGGCCCATCGTTGCCACCAGTAATATTTATGCTGGCAGCCCTGATTCAGAACTTGATCGCGACTTAAACGGTCTTGAATTCTGCGATGCGCCTTGGCTATTGAACGCCAATGTCGGCGACGACGTACCCACGCGCGAAAGCATCCGCAGTTTGAGCAGCACGGTCGGGGCCGGTGCCCGCTTAGTGGCTTTTGGCATCGACGCATATCGCACGCTGACGCATTTAAGCTGGCTCGAAAATAATCCGGATACCGCCATTCCCGGTGCCACGGGCTTGTTGAGCGTGGATCAAAATGGCAGTGTGCGGCGCAAACCTAGCTGGGCGATTATCCGTGTCGGGGTACCGGTGGTGATTGGCGCATCAAGCCAAAACTTAAGCCCAAACATCGGGCAAAATTGAAGCGTGCAAAGCACTCGCAATATCGGCCAGGAGCATGAAAGCCGGGCGTTAGCACATCTGCTAAATGCCGGCCTGAGCCTAGTGCTGCGCAACTACACAGCAAAAGTCGGCGAAATCGATTTGATCATGTCGCACCTAGACACCCTGGTTTTTGTAGAAGTACGCTTTCGTTCGGCAGGTAGTTTCGTCGAAGGTTTGAGCACGGTCGGTGACACTAAACGCAAGCGTTTTATCAAAGCGGTGAAATATTATTTGCTGACGCACCCAAAAGATGCGCAACGGGTGCTGCGTTTTGACGTTATGAGTATGAGCGCACAAGATATCGACTGGCATCAGAACGCTTTCGATGCTGGCACGGGTTGGTAGCAGCGGTATGTCGCAAGCTTCCATGGCTGCCATGCGGGCGCGCTTCAAACTGTATCGAATTATTCGGGAATTTTTTTCGCAAGCCGGCGTTGCAGAAGTAGAAACGC
>JAYTAO010000261.1:0-4188 GCA_043737435.1 Rhodanobacteraceae bacterium
AAAATTTGGCGGATGCGCCCGGCATCGCTTTCGCAACTGCGCTCAATATCCATCGTTTCGAGTTCAAAGGCCAGCTTTTTGCTTGACGCAGTTGCACGCTGGCTTTCAAAAGCGTCAAACAGCAGTTCCGCCAAATCAAACGGTGCCGCATGCAAATCCAGTCGATGCACCACCAGTTTCGTGTAGTCCAGTGCGTCGTCCAATAATTGCGCCAGTGCTTTTCCGGCATGCACGATGCGCCCGCTCAATTTAAGCTGCTGCGCCGGGTCTAGGCTTGCCGTTAATAATTCGGCATTGCCAGTGACACCATTGAGTAAATTGCGCATTTCGTGGCTGATGTAGCCTAAGGTTTCGGTACGCGCCAGCGCCAGTTGCTCGGTGTGGCGTGCGCCGTCCAGGTGGGCGCGCTGTTGAATCCGACGTTTCGACAGCCACGCGCCAAATACCGTCGCAGCGCCAAGTAGCAGGATCACGAATGCAACTCGGGCATACCAACGCTGCCACGGCGGAGCCGCAAGCACAATCGCAAGCGGGCGCGCTTTAACTAATACTCCCTGGGCATTGCGCGCACTCACGGTCAAGGTGTAGGAACCCGGTGCAAGGCCGCTTAAGTCCAGCCGACGTTCACTGCCGAACGCCGCTTCTGGGCCTGGATGCAGCTGAAATTGAAACTGCATGCGCTCGGGCGCAGAGAAACTCAGCGCATGGGCTTCGATTGCAAGTTTCGGCGCACGCCATGAAAGTTCGATCTGTTTTTGCAGGTGCTTGCCGGTGCTTTGATCATTTAACCAGAGCGGAAAAGCCCCAGCAGACGGCGCGGTTTGCTCGGGCTCGAACCGCAAAAGACCGTTGACCGATCCAATTAAGAATGCGTGGTCCAAACTTTGGAATGGGTGATCACTAAGCTCGACTTGCGCAATACCGTCAACTATACGCTCGGCTTGCGCAGCACCCTTTGCCAAGCGCCACAGGCCGCCAGGACCGGCAAACCACAGCGTTTCGCCACTGCAGGCCATGCCGCCAATGTCGGAAGCCAAGCCCATCGGGCGCGCCACGGAATGCTGCTCGATCAGGGTATTTTTATCCAGCGCGATCAGGCGTTTGTCGAGTGCAGCCCACAGCACCTCAGGGCACTCCGCGAAGGCATACACGGGTTCAAGTATCGGTTGGCGCAATATGCGCAACTGCTGGTGTCCAACCTTGACAAGTTCACGCAAACCACCGATGCCAGCGAGCAGAATGCTGTGCGCGCGGACGCCAATTTGTTCAATATCACCGCCCGTGATGTCCCGATCACCGTGGCTTTGCACGGCAAAATTTTTATCTAGCTCAAAAACTTCATCGCTGCGACTCGAAAGCCACATGCCGCCGCTGCCATTGGGCTCCAGCACATCCACGAATTGCCCAGCGCCATTGGTTTGCCAATGACGAAAGCGTTTGCGGTTTGGAGAGTATTGCGACAAACCGCGCTGATGCGCGATCCAAAGCATTTCCTCAGTATCCTGGCCCTGAGCACTTACCGCCCTAATCAAACGACTCGGCAGGCCCGATGTGCTGCCTTTTTCGTAAATTGGCAAGCGCTCGAACGTGCCGTCCGGGAACACGCCCACCACGCCGCTGTCATGCATAGCCACCCAGATCACACCACTTTGCGCCCCGCTTGCGCCTTCGACACCACTGCCCGGCAGCCCGCCTTCGCCGCGTTCCAGCCAGCTACGCCCCTGGCTTTGCGCGTCCCAATGCGCCAAACCAGAGCCGGAGCTGCCGATCCAAAGCCCGTGGTCGTGATCGACTAATAGCGCGTTGAGCTGGCCTTCTGGCAAGGTGTTTTGCGCACCTGGCGTGGCCTGCATCATGCGGATCTGACCAGCTGCATCCCGTTTACTTTGCGGGTTTTGCCAGGGCGAAATTATGCCCAAGCCGCGCTCGGTACCGAAAAATACACGATTTTTAACGAAAGCAAAGTTGTGAACCGTTTGTGCCCCGAAACTGTGGATGGCGGTGTGCTTGGCTGCGCTGAGCGCCATAGTTTCCGGGTTGAGAGCTATTTTCCGTATGCCAGCGGCCTCAGCTAGACCCAGCCACAGTGCGTCTTTTTCAGCGTTCAAATTGACGATTCTTGCGCTACTTTGGTACACATCTTGGCGTACGTTAGCTTTGCCATTGCGCATGGTAATTTCGCTGACGAAGCCGGAAAAACTGGCGAAATAAGCGGCGTTATTGGTAGTCGCAGCGGCAACAATATCAGCGTTGTTTAAGCTATGGGTTTGCAGCACTGCAAGTGTTGCTGCATCCACTTCGACTAAGCCCTCGCCAAATACCGCAAGCCAGATGCGTCCGGCGAATTCGGCCACCGCGAAAACTTCATTGCCCGCTAGCTTGTGCGGGCTTTGCGCGTGCGCGTTAAAACAAATACTTCGCTGACGATCCGCTTGCAGTGCGCACATGCCATGGTTGGTAACGCCCAGCCAAACTCGGTCGCTTTGATCTACGTAAAGCGTCTCGACACTTTCATCAGGCACTCCCGCGGCCGGGTTAATGGCAGTGAATGCGATGCCGTCAAAACGCGCCGCGCCGCGTTCGGTTGCCACCCAAATATAGCCCTGGCGATCCTGCGCGATGGCGGTGATGCGATTTGAAGGCAGCCCATCTTGGGTGGAATAACGCTGCATTCTTGGCGCAAATCGGCCGTCGTCAGCGCGCGCTGTCACGCTAAAAACAGCGCTGCTTAACAGCGCAAAGCACGCAAATATTGCGCACAATGTTGCGCGCAACGCACCAAATAGCCGCATCAAAACTTCCTTTAATTCTCGTTGCGCAAGGCGCGCGCCAGAAGTTTGCACCAAAGCGGTGGCTGCGCGCACTATCGGGCTGTTTTAACTCCTACACTTAGAGCCAGCCCCGTCATGCCACGCCAAGCCTCCACCGCGATTCGATTGCTGCTTGCCGCGTTGGTGGTCATCGTGTTGGGCGGCTTAGCAATTACCCTGGTGCAGCTGACTGACACCGCACTGAGTATTCAAGAACGCCTGGTGCGGCTGCCCGCGTGGGCGGCATATCCTTTGGCGGCGGCGTTGATCGGCTTAGTTTTGGCTTTGGCGTATTTGCTCTGGCGGCTACTACGACCGATAAAAATAAAACCAGCGCTCAGTCAAGCGATCACCCGGCACGCGGTAATAGCGCGCGTGGAGGCGCTCAGCACGGCACAAGCGCTGGACAGCAAAAATAGCACCGCAGACGGCGGCAGCAGCGCTGAGCAGACGCAAACACTGCTTGCCGCGGCAACCGAGGAATTGGCCGAGCTAGACCGACGCGCAAGCTCAGATGCGCTCTATTTAGCGCTGTTTGGTGAAATTAGCACCGGCAAATCCAGTTTAATTCGCGCACTTACCGGCGAAGCGGTAGATGTTTCTGTCACCGGTGGCACGACCCAAAATGCCAAGCTCTACCGCGCGCAGCTGCCAGGTGAACTGGGCCATGCCCAGCCCTTGATGATCGCAGATGTGCCTGGCACTAATGAAGCCGAGGCTCAGGCGCGCGGCGTGCTGGCGCGTGAAGAGGCGCTGAGAGCGCATGTTGTTGCCCTGGTGGTAACCGGGGATCTATCGCGCGTGGAAGCAGCAGAGTGGCGGTGGTTGCTCGCGTTTGGCAAGCCTGTTTGGCTCATCCTCAATAAAATTGATCGATACTCGCAAACGGAATTGACGCAATTGTTAGCTCGATTAAAGGAAAAATTTGGTGCCGACGCGATCCCGGTCAGCGCAGGCTACGATCAGAGTTTGAGCGTGATCGACGCGCAGGGTGTGGAAACTCAGCGCCTAAGCAAAATCCCTGCGAAAGTGCTGCCGCTGCAACAAAGGCTGGCGCAATTTGCCAAAGAAAATCAGGGCAGCAAAGCCAAGCTAGAACCTGCGCGCAGCAATGCGGTGTTGAATGCGCTGGATCTAAAACTCAGCGGCGCTGAGCACAGCCGCCGCCTGAGTCAAGGCGAACGTATCGTTACCCAATACACCCGTCGCGCGATGATCGGCGCGATGGCTTCGGTTGCACCCGGTAGCGATTTAGTGATTCAAGGCGCGCTGTCATTTGGCCTAGTCAAAGCCTTGACTGAGCTTTATGGCATCAGCATGACCAAGCTTGATATTGATGATTTGTTAGCGCTGCTAGGCGGCAAACTCAAGGGCTCAA
>JAYTAO010000262.1:0-1581 GCA_043737435.1 Rhodanobacteraceae bacterium
CATTTGCGTTTCACGCACATTAATGCTGTAAACCGTACCGGCGATTTCAGCGCTTACTGGCACGATTTCGCCACCGACATAGGCGTCTTCGGTTTTTTCCAAATAGCGGGAATGGGAAAAATAGTACGCGCCATATCCGATGACACCTAGAATAAAGATGGCGGCAACGATCAATAGGCCGCTGCGGCGAGCGCTAGGTTTGGCTTCAATCTCGCTCATTGTGCTTCTCCGTTTGGGTGGCTATGGGCTGTGTTGGGTGCGTTCTGGGTTGTGGAATTGGGCGGTATTGCCGCCTCCGTGTAGCCACCTCCGAGTGCCATGATTAGCGCCAACTCGCTGCGCCACAGGCTGGCGTTGAGCGCAAGCGATTGCATCTGTGCGTCCAGCACTGGGCCCATTGCCGCGATCACCGGCAGGCGGTTTGTTAGGCCGCGGCTGGCTTGAAGTTCGGCCATATTGAGCGCCAATTTAGTTTGTGCAGTCACGACTTTAACCGCGCTCAGTTGCGCGCTGATCATATTGTGCATAGCGATCGTGCTCGCCAATTCCTCCGCAGAGTTTTGCACCGCTTCGCTGTACTCGGCTTCGGCAAAAGCTAGGTCACTTTGCGCGCCGCGCAATCGTGCATGCAGCTGCTCGCGTTGAAATATCGGCAGATGCAGGGCTGGCGTCACCCCTAAATTAGCGGCATCCAAATCCAGTAGCCGAGGCAGGCCAATCGCGCTTAGGGCGGCAAACATATTCAAATCAATATTGGGGTAAAACGCGCCTTCCACCGCCGTTTGTGCAAACCGCATACTGCGCACGCGCAGCAGCGCAATTTGGACATCACTGCGGTGCGCCAGTAAGTCGATCGGCAGTGCCGTATCGCTAAAATTTAAACTTGCATTTGGCAATGCTTGCAGCAACAAATCGTGATCACTCAGGCCAGTCAATACCCTTAAACGTGCGCGTGCTAATGCCGCTGCACCCTGGGTGCGTGCAATCCATTCCTCCGAGCGCGCAATTTCAAGCTTTGGCTGAACGGCTGTTTCCTCAGCAGCCAAGCCGGCTTTTATTCTGAGCCGCGTAATTTGCCAACCTTCGGTGCTGCGTTGCACGCGCAGTTTTGCCCATTTTAGGCCATTTTCCGCTTCCGCAAGATTGATGGCTTCCAAACAAACTGCACGAGTGAGTTCTAGTTCGCTCTGTTGCTCGCCAATTCGAACTGCTGCTAGTTTTGCCTGTGCGCTTAAAATTTTATTTGCCTGCACGTCGAACAAATCGAAGCGCCTGCTGAAATCCAAGCCAATGCGCCCCGAGGCGCGAGTGCTGCCTGCCAACTGCGGCGGTAGCGGGCCAAATTCGCTATAACGTTGACCGGAGATATTTGCGTTGAGTGCGCTATCCCAGCTTGTTTGACTAAGCTCCATGTCTACCAGCGCTTGCGCCTGAGCAATTTTTGCACGTGCCAAGGCTCGGCTAGGCGCACGCTGCAGCGCTAATTCACGCCATTGTGCGATCGGCGCGAAGTTAAAAGTTTGCCACCATTGTGTGCTTGGTGTGTTGGGCGCGCCGACTAGCGCATAGTCAGTGCTGGCA
>JAYTAO010000263.1:0-4184 GCA_043737435.1 Rhodanobacteraceae bacterium
TCCCGCGCATCGCTTTTAGTTTATGTGTTGATGCTCAAGGAAATGCAGGGTTTAACCAATGCGCAAATGCTTGAACTTTTCAAAATAAAAAGCATTAGCCGTGCATCGGTAGAAAAATGGATAGCGAGTGAGCAGACGCTCTCGCTTACCAATTTTCAAAAGGCATCTATGACATGTACGCAGGGTGATTGGACCTGCGTGCAAAGCGCAAATAGGAATGAGTTGCTAAGCAGTGCTGCGAATGTGAAAACACCCGAGTTGTTGCGGGCATGGCAAAAAAACTTGCAGGGTTTTAGCCGTAGTTATGTTTCCGAACAACTACGACTAGCGGCACTCTTCCCAAAAATTAGTAGTGAAATTGATCGTTTTAACGATGGCGAATGGAATGGCGATGCGCTTTCGGACAGATTGTTTTATTTGAGCTTTGACGATGGGCCCACACGCGCAGATGGCACGACCGATAGCACGCTAAAAATGTTAAAGGCACACCAAAAGAGCGCGGTATTTTTTCTATTGGGCGAGAATTTAGACGCGCGATTGAAAGCCACAAATGCTGCGAATTTGGGGCTTGCTTATGCAGACCAGTGCGTAGCTTCGCATGGTTGGAGCCATGTTTCGCACGCAATCGGGGATCAATGGCAAAGTTCAGTCGTCCGCACGCATGCGCTGCTCAACACTGCATTTGCGCAGTCATCTGGCCAAATTTTGCCCCTATTTCGCCCGCCTTATGGGCAACGCAAAGCCGACAGCGGCGCATTTTTTAAGGCGCAATCGTTGCAAGTTGCGTTGTGGAATCTTGATTCACAAGATTGGAATGCGCAGGTCAGCAGCAGTGATGTAGTCAACCGTATGCTGACACTCATGTTGATCAAGCGCCACGGCGTATTGTTGTTTCACGACATTCACCCCAAAGCTAATGTCGCGCTGCCGAGCATGTTTGAGGCGCTAGGCAGCAGTGTGCAATGGGGAACCTGTAGCGAATTAGCGCAGCACTGATCAATCTAAACTAACCTTCTTTGCAAAAACTTTAGTGTTTAGGCGCAACCCGCAGCGGCGCGGTTTCAACTAAGTTGCGGGCGGGTTGCCCTGAACTTTCCGGTAGACGATTAGCGCGCCCGTTGGGTTCATGGTCTGGCACTAGATTTTCGTTGGCCCCGGATCCTGGATTATTGGGAGTGTGGCCTTCCGCAGGTTTGAGATACTCGCGCAATTCAGGCAAGACTGGGATGCTGCCCTCTGGCGTTAGCGAGCTACGGTTTTCTTGGGCGCGCAGTTGATCGTCGCGAATCGTGTTGTATTTGCCGAAGGTGAGGGTATCTTCCGCCATGCCGTCCCGCGCAATGGTGGGTTTAATAAATACCAACAGGTTACGCCGCTTTACTGAAGTCGAGCGGGTTTTGAACAAGTTGCCAAGCAAAGGAATTCTGCCTAAGCCTGGCACCCGAGATTCGGTTTCAATCACGTCATTGCTGGTCAAACCACCGAGCACCAGCAAGCCGCCGTTACGCACAATGGCCTGTGTGTTTAATTTGCGCGTATTGGTGATCAGATCTGATGCACCCTGGACGTTGGCAGCAAGTGAGGACACCTCTAACTCGATCTCCATGCGCACCGAATCGCCTTCGTTGATGTGCGGCGTGACGACTAACTTTAGGCCGACTTCTTTGCGATCAATAGTTTGAAACGGATTGACCCCGGCACCGCCTGTGCCAGCTTGACCGCCATTATTTGCGGTTTGATAGCTGCCGGTAATAAACGGCACTTCTTGCCCGACGCTTAAACTGGCTTTTTGATTGTCCAGTGCAATGGTTGAGGGTTGCGAAAGCACATTGCCATTGCCATCACTTGCCAAGGCACTGGCGAGCGCGCCAAGTTGCAGAATGGGTTTATCACTACCGGGTAGGGTGATGCTGCCGCCGACGTAGCCAATATTGAGCCCGCCCGAGCCCGCCAATGCGCCGAGTGCAGTCGCTGGCGTCGCTAGCCCGAGTTGGGTGCCGAGTATGCTTGGAATGGTGCCGGTGCCGGGAAAGTTGGTCCCACCGACGACGCTATTATTGTAGTCGCCGCCCTGCCACTGAATGCCTAATTGTTTGGCCGTGTCCTCGCTGACCTCGGCGACAATCGCCTCAATCAATACCTGGGCACGGCGAATATCCAACTTGCGCACTAAGCCCTTGAGCTCGCGCAAAACCGCTGGAGGCGCGGTGACGATTAAAGAATTGGTTTCTTTATGCGCTTGTATAACGGTGGAAGAACCCAGTGAGGTTTGTGGCGCACCGCCAATGACGCCTGCTGGCGCGTTGCTGGAACCTGCGAGTGGCGCGCCGGTGTTCGTCCGAGATCCGCGCAATACGCCTTCCAAGATGCCCACCAATTGTTCGGCGTCGGCGTAACGAAGATAGATCACTTCCATCGTATCGCTACCGGCCAATGGTGTATCCAAAGTGGCAATCAATGCGCGTAATTTTAAGCGTCGGGAGCGATCCCCGCTGAGCAAAATTGAGTTGGTTCGTTCGTCCGCCACTACTTTTTGGCTTGGATCAGTGCCGGCGGAGAGCCCGTTTATGGTGCGCACGACTTCTGCCGAGTTAGCGTTACTCAATGGCACAACCTCAATGTCTGCTTCCGAGGCTTGATCGATACGGCGAATGATCTCGATCATGCGCGCGACGTTACTGGCGCGATCGGCCACGACTAAGCTGGAGGAGGCGTTGTGCGCAATCAGTTGCGCGCTCGGAGATTTGAGCGGGTTTAATATCTGCACCATTTCGGTGGGCGTGACGTGCTTTAAATCAATGATACGCGTGACCATTTCATCCCCGCCCCCGGCACCTAAACCAACCGCGCCATCAGATGCGGCTTTTTGATCGGGCACGATTCGCACCGCGCTGCCTGCCTCAATCGCACTAAAGCCATGCACGCGTAAGACGGATAAAAACGTTTGATACAGCTCATCTTTGCTCAGCGGTTGGCTGCTGACGACATTCACTTTGCCCTGCACGGCAGGGTCGACGATGAAAGTTTTTCCGGTGATTTCGCTAACGGTGGCAATCAAAACATTGACGTCCACATCTTTCAAATTTAGTGTGTGCGGGGCGCCGTCTGAGGCATCGCTCCAGGCGTTCGGCGCAAATATGCTGCCCGCGCTTAACAGTGCGGAGGCTAACAAAATTTGGGTGTAACGCTTTGCAGAAACCATAGTAAAACGGCTTTGTTAGTTGGTTACCTAAAGCGTACCGCAGGTAGCGTAATTTCGCGACCCTCTCGTCGCACAATTATCAACGCTTCGTTAGCGCTCGCTAAGCTGTTGGCAATTTCCTGACCTTTAGTAATACTGTCGATGCGCGTGCCATTGACCGAGACAATAACGTCGTCTGGACGAATGCCTGCCCGCTGCAGCAGCGGTTCATTCGCGCCTGCGGCTAATTTCACGCCTTCAAGGCCGCCGTTGGCATCAAACACCGGGCTCAGCATGCCCATCATCGCCGCTGGATTCGCCATCACTTGCTCACGCACGGCAGCGAAGGACGCCGTTGAGCCGCCCACTATTGGATTGACAAAGGCGTTTGGGTCACCGCCGATTGCCGCTAAATTCACCGAGCCGGGTTGATCCAGCACAATGCCGTCCGGTTTGGGGTTTGATAACAAAGACGACGCTGTCGATTGTTTGACCAAGCGCAAAGTTTCCAGGCGCCCATGAAACATCAATACGACGCGATCCTGATAAACCGCATCCACCGTTGCTTGCCCAACAATTTCGCCGACCTGATACTGGCGCTGCTTATTATTTTCATCGACGATCATCGCCACGCCCATTTTCGGGTCACGCCCGGCGGCGGTACCAATCAGCGTCAATTTGAGTTGAGTTTCAGGTGCATCCGGTGCGTTCGGTTGTTCGCCCGCAGCGGTCTGCCCAAATAAGTGATAACTCGCAAGTGTGGCCTGCGGCGGCGCGCTCGGTGGCTTCGCTACGATTGCCGCAGGCGCACTATTTGGCGTAACTAAGCTTTCTTGTTCGGGAAAAAATGACCACAGCAGTTGCACCAGCGTCCATGCTAGCCACAGCCCTGCGAGTGTGGCCAAAAGCGCAGGTAGGGCGCGCGTCAGGCTTGATTGCCTTGATTCGCCGAGTAGCTCTGCAACGCCGCCGCTCATTAGCTCGCTTCCCCGCTGGGTTTAGC
>JAYTAO010000264.1:0-1576 GCA_043737435.1 Rhodanobacteraceae bacterium
GCCAACATTAAATGATTTAAATGATGGTGACGCTGAATATATCGGCCGTTTGGTTGTCGCCGCTGCCGCGTACGCCAAGCAAGAAGGCTTTGCTGAAAACGGTTACCGCACAGTGATTAACTGCAATGCAGACGGCGGTCAAACCGTTTTTCATATCCATCTGCATTTGCTGGCGGGCCGTGCATTGCATTGGCCGCCAGGTTGAATTTGCGTAGGTCGGGCCCTGGCCCGACGCTCATAGGTTGCGAAATTTTATCGTCGGGCCTTGCCTGACGCTCATAGGTTGCGAGATTTTATCGTCGGGCCTTGCCCGACGCTCATAGGTTGCGAAATTTTATCGTCGGGCCGGGGCCCGACCTACGAACATTCAATCACCAGATAAAAAATGGCCGCTCGATGATCACATCCACATCGCGGCGTTCCGGCCACAGGTAAACAACATCGGCAATTAGAATCGGATAGCGATAGTCATAATCGCCAATCTTGCCATTTTCAAATCTATCGATGGTGCCGGTAATCGTAATTTCGCGACCGGCTTTGAACACATCGGGGTCATAAAAACCATTGCGACACGCTATAAAACGGCCTTCGCTTTTATCCAGTTTTTGCGGTCTGGCGCCGTTACTTAAATAAAGGCCGACAATTTCAAAACAGGTACGGTCGGTCTTATTATTGACCGCCACAATACGCCCGCCCCAGCGAACTTTTGCATTCACGGTATTGTCTTTCGAAGCTTGCGCTGGCGACAAATTAGAAAACTCGCCGCGTAGTGGCTTTGGACCGGTGACGCAGGCACTTAGCAAACAGGCTGTTAAAGCAGATGTTAAAACGATAATAGTGATTCGCATAAAGATCCTTGGTAAGTCTAGCCCAGTCTAAATTGCCTTAAGTCCGTGACAAGCTGTTTAATTTCACCGGCATCAAATTCCCGGTTTTCGTACCGCCATTGAGTGTAGCGCGCACAAAGCTGTTTGATTTGCTCGGCTGATTCTGGCGTTTTGCTTCTGTAAAGCTCGCCAATGCGTTCAGCAAAGTGAGTTGCAGGCTCATGGCTGAGTTTATTGTGGGTTCTCTTGCGCATTTGCTTGATAAACGCGCGCCAAGCCCGTTCAACCGCGTGCAAATTTTCTCGGCGTTGGCGCAGTAAAAGCATCAGGGTAAAAGCCAGTGCAATGCCTGCTCCAATCAAAAAAGCAAAGGTGAGTTGTTTGGCATCGTCGGTATCAAAACCAAGCGGGCGCAGCAGGTTTTTTTGGCGACTCGCATTGTAGCCCAACACCAATTCGTTCCAGCTGCGGCGCAGCCAGTCGCTGGTCTCAAAGGTAGAGCTGAAAAATGATTGAGCAAAAGTTTCCGAGCTGGCAAGGTCATCCACAGTGTCAAGAATATTGCCTGGCGCAACGGCCGCAGTAGGGTCAACGCGCACCCAGCCGCGACCATCAACCCAAATTTCATTCCACGCGTGGGCGTCTTTGCCATAGAGCATCCAGTAGTCACCGACCTTATTGTAATCACCGCCAACAAAGCCGGTGACAACCCGGGTTGGAATGCCGGCGGAGCGCATGAAGACCGCGAA
>JAYTAO010000265.1:0-1571 GCA_043737435.1 Rhodanobacteraceae bacterium
CCGGACTGCGCAACCGGGCGTTGTTGCTGCTGGGCTTTACGGGGGCCTTTCGGCGCTCCGAACTCGAAGCCCTCAACATCGAGGACCTGGCCTTCGACGAGGAAGAACTGGTCGTCTCGCTCGACAAGAGCAAGACCAACCAGCTCGGCCAGGCCGAAGAGAAGGCCATTTTCTACTCCCCTGACCCCGCTCTGTGCCCCATCCGTTCCCTGCAGGCCTGGCTGCGCGTACTTGACCGGGAGACCGGGTGCGTGTTCGTCTCCCTGCGCAAAAACCAGCACCTCACCACGCGCCGCATGACGACCAAGTATATCAACCTCATTGCCCAGCAGTATTTGGGCAGCCAATACACGGCCCACTCGTTGCGCGCCTCGTTTGTCACGGTCTCCAAGCTCAACGGGGCCGACGACTCCAAGGTGATGAACCAGACCAAGCACAAGACCAGCGCGATGATTCGCCGCTACACCCGCCTCGACAACGTGCGGCAACATAACTCGGCAAAAGAGTTAGGTTTGTAGCCGTTTGAAAGGACGGCAAATATTAACCTCTGTCCCTAAGGTTAATAATCATTGATTATCAGCCATATATACAATAAGTAACATCTATAGCAACAAGAAATTATCTTTGAAATATATTATTCGACAACTGCCAATATTCTAGCACAATCAGTGCTTGACACCCTGTATTCAATCGTGGTCGGATCTGTTATCAACTCAATGGCATTGAGCTTTAATGCCCTACTATGCCTTGGTAAAATCAATAAAGTTGGAAACAAAATTTGCACTAAACGCTTATACGTAGCGTGAGTTTTATCTTTTTCCGATATTCAGTTACGGTTACCATCGCAGTAGTCATTCCTGCTGACAACTGAGCACGGTGATAAATAGTATAGAAACCATAGAACTGGCCAAACAATACGTATATTGCCCACAAACAGCCGTTAATCGCAGTTATTACGCTTTTTAACGAAAGTCCACAGCTACATCAATGATTGAAGAAGTTCACCAAGCGCAGCCTTTTACACCCTGTACGGGCGTTCATTCAGTAAAAGAAACCTCGGTCGGAATATTTGTATCCGCAGTCATTGAGGACTTCAACGGATTGATTGAATTCTCTCGCAAAAACCAAGTCATATCTGATGTTTTCCCTGCTTCACATCCTCTTTTGAAGGAAGGAATAGATAGAGACTCAAACGTGGAAATTCAACAGGACGATGCAAATCTTACTGGGTTTGTATTAACTAAACTCAATTCTGAAAACAACCCCACCAAATCGTTTCAGGGCGTAAATGAGAACCATCGGCAGTACTTTTCATTCCATGAAAAATCATATGTGAGATGGGCCCCATTTAAAACAGAATTGATTTCAATTTTGCACGCTTTTGGCCCGCTTTTGAATGAATACAAAGTAAATGGTATAGCGCTCACTTACATTGATGAATATAAGTGGCATGAAGGTCATGAGATTGATTATAACTTAATTTTTAAAAGAGATAATCAATACATGCCGTCTATTTTCTTTCAAAAAGAAAATTCAAGCGCTGAATTAAATTCCACCATGAAGCTCAAGAA
>JAYTAO010000266.1:0-1570 GCA_043737435.1 Rhodanobacteraceae bacterium
TCGCGATGCTTATGCGCTGATCAAGAATGGCGTGCAGGTCAGCTATCGCGATGCGAACGGCCAAAAGCAAGAGCCCCGGTTGCGCCTGATTGATTTTGAGGTGCCGGAAAACAATCGCTTTTTGTGCGTGCGTGAGCTGTGGATCAAGGGCGATTTGTATCGTCGCCGTGCGGATTTGGTGGGCTACGTCAATGGTTTGCCCTTGCTGTTTGTTGAATGCAAGGCGCTGCACAAAGATATCCGGCACGCCTACGAGCAAAATTTGGCGGATTACAAAAGCACCATCCCGCACTTGTTTCACCACAATGCGCTGATTATTTTGACCAACGGGCACGCGGCAAAGTTGGGGTCGCTGTCCAGCAAGTTTGGCCACTTCAACGACTGGAAGCGCCTGGAAGAGGGCGAACCGGGCGTGGTGGATTTAGAAACGCTGCTGAAAGGCGTGTGCAGCAAGGCCAATTTCATCGACATCGTGGAAAATTTTATCTTGTTTGATGAAGGCGGCGAGCAAAAACGGCTGATTAAAATTGTGGCGCGCAATCACCAGTTTTTGGGTGTGAATCTTGCACTCGCGGCGGTGCGCAATCGCGCGGCGCTGGCGCGCAAGCTGGGCGTGTTTTGGCACACACAGGGCTCGGGCAAAAGCTATTCCATCGCGTTTTTGACACAAAAAATTCATCGCAAACTGGGCGCTAATTTCACCTTTTTGATCTGCACCGACCGGCTGGATTTAGACGCGCAGATTTACGGCACTTTTGCCGGCTGCGGCCTAGTCAATAATGATCAAGATCAAGTGCGCGCGGGCACCGGCGCGCAGCTAAAAGCGCTGCTGAATTTGCACAAGCCGTATGTGTTTACGCTGATCCATCGCTTCAATCAGGTGTCTGGCCCGAATGATCCGTATTCGAGCCGCGACGATATTATTGTGATCACCGACGAAGCGCACCGCACACAAAACGGTTTGCTGAGCTTGAATATGCGCAATGCGCTGCCCAACGCTGGCTTCATGGGCTTTACCGGCACGCCGTTGATGGCGGATGATGAAATTACCGAGAAAACCTTTGGCGGCTATGTGTCGGTGTATGGCTTTCAGCGCGCTGTGGAAGATCAATCCACGGTGCCGCTGTATTACGACTCGCGCGGCACCCAGTTGGGCGTGGCTACCACCGAACTAAACGAAGAAATTGCTGCGGTTCTGGACACACTGGAGCTAGACGACCCGAACGTGACGGAGCGCTTAGAAAAGGCGCTGAAGCGGCAATATCACGTGATTACTGCGCAAAAGCGGCTGGATGCGATCGCGGCTGATTTTGTCGAGCACTACACAACCGCTTGGGAAAGCGGCAAAGCGATGCTGGTGTGTATCGACAAGCTAACCTGCGTGCGCATGCATGCGCTGATCGCCACGCACTGGCAGCTGCGCATTAATACGCTGGAAAGAGCGCTGTTGCACGCGAGCGATGAGCAAGAACTAGCCGAACGTCAGCGCCAGCTGGCCTGGATGAAAGCGACGTTAGCCGCAGTAGTGGTGTCTGAAGAGCAGGGCGAGGTGGCGCGTTTTAAGACGTGG
>JAYTAO010000267.1:0-1569 GCA_043737435.1 Rhodanobacteraceae bacterium
CGGGCTCCCGCGCGCCCGGTGGCCGATCTGGGTTGTGACCCTTTTCGTCCAGAAATTTTTGCGCAGCAAAGCTTAAGCCCAGTGCCGTGGCCATTCCGACTAAGCCCAATGTAATTCGGTATTTCATAAATTTTTCCGATATGGACGGTGAAAACGCCGAGAATTATGACTGAATCCGATGGACTCACAAGCGGAAATTCGGTTCGTGGTCATGCCAATACGAAACAATGCTAAAAAGAAAACCAAATCTGTAAATCTTTAAAACGCGCGCCCATGATCATCGAAAAAAATATAGTCGAATCTGTAAGGTTAGATTTGTGGCTTTGGGCCGCGCGCTTTTATAAAACTCGTTCATTGGCAAAAGCGGCAGTAGAGGGCGGCAAAGTACGCGTCAATGCGCAGCCTTGCAAACCCGCAAAAGCGATGCATATAGGGGACTTAGTTAGCTTAGTTCAGGGTAACGAAGCCTTGGAAGTACGCGTTTTCGCTTTGAGCGAACAACGCGCCAGTGCCGTGATGGCTGCAACGCTATACGCGGAGTTGCCGGAAAGTCTGGCGAAGCGTTTCGGCTTGCGCGAACAAACGCGCTTGCAGCGTTTGGGCTATCAGGCACCCGCAAGCAAGCCAGACAAGCGCGACCGTAGAAAAATTAGCCAGTTTGAGTCGGTAGAAAATCTTGATCAAGCCAATGATGGATCAAAGTGAAAGTTAAGTTGTGAGAGTTCATCGAGACATCCTCGGAGCACCGCTGTGCCCTGCCAGCATTGTCACAATTGGCGCATTTGACGGTCTGCATCTAGGCCATCAAGCCATGCTCAGTTCGGTGGTTGCGCGCGCCGAAGAAATGGGTGTTGCCAGCGCATTAGTTAGCTTCGAGCCCTTGCCCCGCAGTTATTTTAAACAAGCTGGATTGTTGCGCATTCTGTCGGTACGCAAAAAGCTGGAGTTGTTAAAAGCAAGTGGTATTGAACATCTGTTGATGCTGCGCTTTAACCAAACGCTGGCGGCGATGACGCCAGAGGCGTTTGTTGCGCGTGTGCTGGTTGCGCGGCTGCGCGCGGTGGAAGTCTGGATCGGTGCTGATTTCCGCTTTGGTGCCAAGCGGGCGGGATCAATTGCTAGCTTGCGTGAACTCGGCGAGCGCTTTGGCTATGCAGTGCATGAATTCGCTGAAGTGCAAAATGCCGGGGAGCGGGTTAGCGCCAGCGCAGTTCGAACCGCGCTACTCAATGGGGATTTTATCGCGGCACAGCGGCAGCTTGGGCGGCCGTTTCGATACCGTGCGCGAGTTCAAGCCGGGCAACAATTGGGACGCACGCTCGGCTTTCCAACCGCAAATTTGCCGTGGCCTAACGATAATCCACTGCGCGGGATTTTTGCGGTGCGGGTAAGCGGTGCCAGGCTTGATCGCCATCCAGCGGTGGCAAGTTTAGGCACACGTCCCGTGGTCAATGGCGTTGAGCCTTTGTTAGAGGTGCACTTGCTGGATTTTTCCGGTGATTTGTACGGCCACGCGTTGACCGTTGAATTTATCGCTAAGCAGCGCGATGAATGGAATTTTCCAGATCT
>JAYTAO010000268.1:0-1568 GCA_043737435.1 Rhodanobacteraceae bacterium
CGATGCTTAGACTGAGGGCAAAAGCAAGATTGAGTTTTTTCATAAATGCAGCCTATTTAGGATGGGGGAATCGCCTTTCAGTTAATTAAAACGTCAGGCAAAGCACAGAACGAACAAAATATTTCTTGGCGTTATGAAATCGCTAATTTTTTGCAAGGCGTGCCAAAAAATCAGTCAATTCCACGCCGCACGAAGCGCAAAGGTAGTTGTCGTATGCGTCGCTCATGTTTCTGGCTGCACCAGCCAAACCAGCAGCGCCATGAGGCTAATCGGCAACAAGCTTGGCAAAATTAACGGCATTATTTTGCTCGGCTTGATTTTTGTTAATTTGCTTACTCTGGATAACTCACAGTCTTCTCGCCATTGCGTACGAACTTGCCGTTCGAATTTCGCGTCAGCGTCACCGCGCCGCGCACGATCCAGCCATTCTCGGCCTTTCCTATCGTGTCAAGCACCACGATGTCACCTAGCTGATATCCGCCCAATACATTAATACTCATCGGCATTCTGACTGCCTCAGTACGCAGCTCCAAAACGCGGAAGCGTTCCGCAACTGGCGTGCTATTGCCGTCACTATACTTGCCTTGCAGCCCATAGCCACCGTCAGCAAGCACAGCGGCTAGGTCCCCTGTGCTGTAGCGCAAATAATCGCGCGCGACTTCGATCTCATCTGCCGCACCCAGTTCACCGCCACCAGGTGGCAGCACAGTGGCTGCTGTTTTCCAGTAGATTCGTTTTTCGTGCGGTGGCAAAGTTTCCCGAATGCCCTGGGTAAAAAGCGCATCCAGCAATAGCGCATTTGATCGTGCGCGCAGTTCCAGCAATTTTTTCGCGGAATATTGCCCGGCTAACAGGCGATATTGTCCGTCGATTTGCCCATAAGGCATGGCGATATCGGCTTGGAAAGCACCGTTTTTCGCGCTTAGACAGTTAGCACTAGCACGCCCGCTGGTTGCACTTGGAACTCAAACCCCTGTTTTAGCTGTTGCACAGCGCGATTGACAATCGCGGGTGAATCATCGGTTTTGACACTGACGCCACAAATGGATTCGTAGGCGCAACTCAAGAAGTTTTTCAGGTAGAACCACTTTAACGCCGGGATTATTTCTTTGAAATTCCCCAGCGTCAGCATGGTATCGATATCGCCTTCGTATTGTGCCAATTGCAAAGCAGCGGCCAGTTTTTCCGGGGTGCTGAAGTCCTTCTGGGCTCAAGGGCGAAACGCAAAATGCGTTTCGTCAAGCGTTTCCAGCTCAAGCCCAGCAACTTCGGCCATAAGTGCCAAAACGGTGTGCGCGGTAATATCCGAAGCGAGTGTGACTTTTTCATTTCCCAGCAACTCGATACCCTGCACCGAAATGCCGGTCGCGCGCACCAAGTCATTGACGATGTTGGTAATCGACTGATTAATTTCATGACTGCTCACACAAAGTTTCGAGTGCGTAGCTCGATAGACAACTTGGACGTGCCGCAGTGCGCAGTTCCCCTCTAAGGATGCTTGCTTCGATTCGCCGGGCCGGACGTCACTAAATCGATAGTTGAAATTGTCTTTGCCATCGCGCACAAGC
>JAYTAO010000269.1:0-4149 GCA_043737435.1 Rhodanobacteraceae bacterium
GCAACTGCTTTTGCCTGCTGCGCTTTAGTGATTTGCGCGTTGCTCTGCGCAAGCTGTTTGTTTTTTGCTTTTGCCATCAGTGCACAACTTCTAATACGGTAGGGTTTTCGCTTAATAAGCGTAACGTTTGTCCGGCCTCTACCGCTTGCGCCAAACGGCTGGTGCCACCTTGCACATTGACCAGTAGCTGCAGGGAATCTTTTCGTGCACCAAGCACGGTCAATTTTTTGACGCCGCTTAGGGCGCTCAAGTACTTCAGCACTCGTCCATAGTCGCTCGCGGATCGAACCCCAGAAACTTCTGTAGAAATCTCTTCGGGAGGTGCATTACTAAGCGCGGCCGCTCGGCGTATTAATTGGCTCGCAATGCGGTCGCTTAAGCCATTAAGGGTATTAGTAGATAGGGCTTCCGTGCTTCGCCCATCGCTGAGCCAAAGTGTGGCGCCGAGTCGGCCTAGCACAACGTTTTGCGAAGCACTCGCTAAGCTGGCCGCGGTCGCATCATTCAGCTCGCTAGCCGAAACACCGCCGGGAAAACGCAGGTTAATGCCGCGTCGACTCGCCTGCTCCTGCAGTGTGCGGGCGTTTTCTGCGCTCAGTGCGGAGTCACCTTCAAATAAAAATACATTCACTATGGGTCGGTCATTGCCCCACGCACCCAGACCTGCGTTTCTGAGCAATTGACCCATGCTGGGCGCGTAGAAGGAACCCCTCAGATACAGCTTAATCGCGGGTTTTCCGTCCTCGCGCACCAGTTCCTGGCGGTATTCATAGCGCTGCATATATTTTTCCGGGCTAGCGGCGGCGGCGATAATCGTCGCATTACTGGCAGCATTAACATCGCCAGAAACCTTGACTGCAACCTCTAAAAGGGTACGTCCAAGCGCTGCGACTCGGGCATCGGCGCTTTGATCAGTCACCGGGGTTTCGCCCTGATACAAATCCAGAGCCCGGGCAGCCTGAGCGCCAAAAACAAACAAAGAAAATGCGCAAATGATTCGAATTAATCGCATATTGAACGTCACTACAGAAATTTAGTCCGCCGGAGTTTACTGCAGCCATTCGGCGAAGTTATGGCAGTGTCCAGATTTGTAGTAGAAATAGGCCAAGTTCTCTATTGCCCGCGTTGATGGCCGCACGCCCAGCACCGGTGCTAGCATTCGAGCGATGCTAAAAATTTATTCAACCCAGCAAGCACGTGATTTCGACTGCAAAGCCAGTCGCGAATTTGCCATAACTAGCGCCGAACTGATGGCGCGCGCCGGACGCGCTGCGGCGGCTTTGGCGCTGCGCCGCTGGCCACTGGCGCAGCGAATTTTAGTGCTTTGCGGGCCGGGCAATAACGGCGGTGATGGCTATATCGTCGCCGAGTTATTGCGTGCGGCGGTGCGCGACGTTGCAGTATTTGCTTTTGGCGAGCCGCAAGCAGGGCGAAATCCAGATGCTTACGCGGCTAGGCAAACGTTTCAGCAAAAGGGCGCCTTTGTTGCTGCTGGTACTTTAGAACAGGCGTTTGCCGAGGCGGATTTGGTAGTTGACGCGCTGTTTGGCATCGGCACTCGGCCATTGTCGGGTGAGCTTGCATTGATCGTGGCGCGGTTAAATGCACTGAACAAGCCGGTGTTGGCGCTGGATCTGCCTTCTGGGTTAGATAGCGATACCGGTGCTGCTGTGCTTGCCGTGCGCGCAACAGAAACGGTGACGTTTATCGTCTACAAACTTGGACTATTCACCGGCCAAGCGCGTCGATTCGTCGGCCAATTGAGCTTGGCGTCACTTGATCTGCTGCCCGCCGTTTTTGCGGGCATCGAACCGGTCGCCCAGGCAATCACCCGCAGCGAATTTGCCAATGCGCGGCGTGACTCAGCCGCGCATAAAGGTCAATTCGGGCACGTTTGGGCCGTCGGTGGCGCACCAGGTTTCACCGGCGCTGTGCATTTATGCGCCCAAGCAGCGCTGCGCGCGGGTGCGGGGCGGGTTAGCGTCATCACGGATGCGGCTAACGCTGCCGCATTAGTTACTGCGCGTCCAGAACTAATGGTGCGCAGCGATGCAAAAATTCCTGACTTTGTCGCGGGCATGGTGTTGGCAATGGGTCCAGGCTTGTCAAAATCACACTGGGCACGCACGCTGTTTGCACAGGCTCTGAGTTGGCCCGGACCCCGCGTATTTGACGCGGATGCGCTGAATTTGCTGGCTGAAATTGCTGCAGACAAAGCCTTCACTGTCAACTTAGGGCGAAATACTGTGCTCACGCCGCATCCAGCGGAAGCGGCGCGTTTGCTTGGCAGCGATACGGCGTCTGTAGAAAGTAACCGGCCTGCTGCTGCGCACGCGCTCGCCGCTCAATACGACTGCGTGGTCTTGCTCAAGGGCGCGGGTACACTGATCGCCGCACCGGGTTTGCCCATTGGGGTTTGCCTATTCGGTAATGCCGGGATGGCAAGTGGCGGCATGGGCGATGTACTAACTGGGGTAATTGCAGCCTTGCTCGCACAAGGGCTTACGCCGTTTGACGCCGCCGAGCAGGGCGCCTTGCTGCATGCGAAAGCCGGTGATCGGGCCGCCGCACACGGTATGCGCGGTCTGCTTGCTGGGGATGTCATCAACGAATTACGTTCGGTGTTAAATCCGTGACGACGCGTTCAGTTACTCGCGCTTTGCATTTGCCAGACGAGGCCGCAACGATGGCATTGGGCTCGGCACTCGCGATCGCTTTAATCCAATCGCTCGCGCCCGTGCCGACGACTATGCATTTGCATGGTGAATTGGGCGCGGGGAAATCCACGCTGGCGCGGGCTTTGCTGCGCGGTTTAGGCGTCAAGGGTAAAATTAAAAGCCCAACTTATGCCTTGGTCGAGCCCTACGAAAGTGCTTACGGATCATTGCTGCATATGGATTTATATCGCTTGACCGAAGCCGCCGAGCTGGAATATTTGGGCCTGGATTCGCTTTTTGCGCATGCCAGTTTGATGTTAATCGAATGGCCCGAAAAGGCCGGAGCATTATTGCCAGCGCCAGATCTTAATATTTCCCTTTCGCACTATAACGACACAAGCTTGGTCGGGCGCCAGTTACAAATTGCCGGGCTAAGCGCGAGCGGAAACCTCCTATTAACTAAATTGCCCACGTTTTTTTGATAAATCGCTTGTCAAATCATATGCTTAGCGCTTAAATATAAGAACTTTGTTAGGTTTGTACGCTTACATGCGCTTTTTATATGGTTACTTGATAGCAGCAGTGGGGTTATTGCAAGCCTGCTTGCCTGCAAATGCCGCTGACGTTAAAGCCGTGCGCCTATGGGCCGCTAATGATCACACGCGCGCGGTTTTAGACGTTTCAAATCACGTTGAATATAAGTTATTCATGCTGGAAAACCCCTCGCGCTTGGTTTTGGATATTAAAGACTCCAAATCCACTAACGCTTTAGTTGCACAGCCCAGCGGCATGGTGACCGGCTTGCGCAGTGGCGTGCCCAGTAAAGATCAGCTGCGTATCGTGTTTGATTTGAGCAGTTCGGTGCGTCCGAAGAGTTTTCTTTTGCCACCAACTGAGCAATTTGGGCATCGATTAGTGTTGGATTTGTACCCTGATGGCGTGGCAGCTGCGCCGGCAACGGTGGTAAAACGCGCGGAGTCGAACGGGGGAAAAAGCGGACGCAATTTGGTCATTGCCATTGATGCCGGACACGGCGGCGACGACCCCGGTGCGATTGGCCCGACCGGTTCATTTGAAAAAGAAGTGACGTTAAAAATCGCGCTCTCGTTGGCGGAAAAAATCAATGGCGAAGCGGGCATGGAAGCGGTGTTAACTCGCGATAGTGATTTCTACATTCCTTTGCAAGAACGCTTCGAAAAATCACGCACCAGCAAGGCGGATTTGTTTATTTCGATCCATGCGGACGCTTTCAATGTCGCAAGCGTTCGGGGATCGTCAGTATATGTTTTGTCACAACGGGGCGCCACAAACGAGGCGGCGCGGTATCTAGCGGATCGTGAAAATCGTTCGGATTTGGTGGGTGGCGTATCGCTAGACGACAAAGATGCCACGCTAGCGGCGGTGCTACTGGATTTGTCACAGGGTGCTACCGCCGATGCGAGTGCCAATGTCGCCCAACAGGTGCTTAGCGCATTGACTAATGTTGGTAAAG
>JAYTAO010000270.1:0-10155 GCA_043737435.1 Rhodanobacteraceae bacterium
AGGTGGAATAGCGCCTCGCGATGTGTGGCCGTGACGCAAACTTCTTTAGCTGGAGCGAAGTCGTCGAGTTTTCCCGACCGCTGCAGCTGCGCACGCCAAGCGCCGAACCTGCGCCGAATTACAACCGCGCGCCTTCCCACAACGGCTGGGTATTGCTCGTCGAAGATGAAAACGTCTGCGCGCAAGAATTCGCATGGGGCCTAATTCCAGCTTGGGCTCATGCGAAAAAATTAAACCCCTATGTGAATGCTCGTGTGGAAACCGTAGCAGAAAAGCCTAGTTTCCGGGACTCTTGGAAACATCGACGCTGTTTAATTCCCTCCTCCGGGTATTACGAGTGGCAACAATACGCGCGAAAACAACCTTTTTTTATTCGCCCAGCGCAAGCGCCCATATTGATGTATGCAGGACTCTGGGATTACAACGAGAGACTGGGTTTGGCGAGCTATTGCATTCTTACCCAGCCTGCGCAAGGGCCGGTTGCGGCGATACACGATCGCATGCCGGTTATGCTACCCGCTGAATTGCTGCGCGAATGGCTTTACTGCGCCAGCAATCACGCAGTTCGTTTGCTGCAGGATCTAAAGCCGCCGAAGTTGGATTTTTATCCCGTAAGCCTCGCCGTAGGCAACGTCCGAAACCAAAATAGCGAATTGATTGAAAAGGTGGAACCCATCATTTCTGACGATCTATTCGGAAGTCACTAACCAAATTGCTTCCCAGAGTGAAACTGTGTGCTTTTACCTAAAGCACTCAAGCGGGTTGCATGAAGCCCAAATCCGATCCTGGCACCGACAAAATCGGATCGTTCATGAAGGCTAGATTGGGAAACACAGTCAGCCGCTGTGCTTCTTGCAAGCCGTACCACTTAGCCAAGGTGTGTGCGTATTGATCTACCGCAAGCGTTGGAATCAGGCGCCCGCCGTCAATATCGTCTGGATTGGTCGCTGTCGGCTTGAGGCTGGGCATTTTTCCATAAATTCTATTGCCATTGACGGCACCGCCGAATACCAAATGATGCCCACCCCAGCCGTGATCGGTGCCATCGCCATTATTGGACAAGGTGCGGCCGAAATCGCTGGCAGTAAAGGCGGTGACGTTATTTGCCAGGGTTGGATCCACGGCGTCCAGAACCTGATAAAAAGCTTTGACCGATTGCGATAAATCTTTTAGCAAGTCCGGATGATCTGCGTTTTGATTGTCGTGCGTATCGAAACCACCGCTTGCGGCAAAAAACAACTGACGCTTCATTGCCAATGTGCCGCGCGCAGCGATAACGCGTGCAATCATTAGCAGCTGCTGTGCGATGCGCGGCAAGGCATCAACATTATTTGGCCCTTGCACCAAACCGTTAGCAGTCCAGAACGGCGCAAATTTCGCGGCAGAGGCAGGATGCGCATCAATCGCTACAGAAACCTGCGCCGCTGTTTCAATGGAACGCCGCGTCTTTATTACATAAGCGCGCTCGAATGCATGCCCAGGCGTCGCCGATGCGGCCAAATTTTGCAAGGCATTAAAGCTCAAGCAACGTCGACGTCGATAGTCGTTCGTCGGGCCGCAATTGACTTCGCTGGTATTGATTGCGCCAATTTCCTCCACACCGTAAGTGTTCATGAAATACGGCGCGACGCTTACGCCCGACTGAAACACGTTGTCACCATCCAAGGATACGTTCATTGATAGCGTTTGGTTGGTATTGTCACAATAAAAAATATCCGCCAGCCGACCGCCCCAACCGGTGCGATCCGTGGCGTCGGCACGCGGCGTTTGCCACTGCACGGATTGATCAGAATGCGAAAAAAGCTGCGCGGGTAGCAAGATGCCAGGGTTATTTTGATACATGGATTTCGTTACTGGCCGAACCAACGTGCCAACGTTGGCGACTATCGCGGCTTTGCCTGCATCAAACATTTCTTTTAGGCCCGACATCACCGGATGCAGGCCAAATTGACCACCGCCGATCGGCGCTACTGAAGGATTTAACGGTAACAAATTGGCCTGCGGAATAGCCAAGTTTGAGGCGTCACCAGCTACACCATTGCCGAGGCGCAGCGCCCGGTAATCTGCATAGCCTGCAGAGTCCCTGGGCACCACCATATTGAAGCAATCATTACCGCCGTAGAGATAAATACACACCAGCGCTTTGTAGTCATTCAAGCCGGTACCGCGCAGCAATGTACTTCCGGCAATAGGGCATTGCGCAAGCGCTAGCTTTGCCGGCAATAAACCAAATGCGGCACCGCCTGCGGTGGCCATTAAAGCGCGTTGAATAAAGTCGCGACGTTGTAAGTAACTCATATTTATTTCTCCACGACATATTCAGGGGAATTCATTACTAACCACAACGCATCTTGCACCCGCGCGCGGCGGTCGCCTTCGTTGGCCACCGGCATACTATTGACGTGCGAGACCAAAATACTGCGCATGCCGGTACTCATTTTGCCGCCCATCATCAGCAAGTCTAGACGCGCGATCAGATTTTGCGCGTTCGCCGAGACCGCGGTATCACGGGTCAGATCCAGCAGCATCGGGTTCCATTCGGTGATTGGCGGTAAGTTGGTGTTACCGCGAAATTGCCAAAAAATGCGCCCCTCAAACTCATTGTGAATGCGGGTGATGTAGGTATCGGTGGTGATCTGAAATTCTGGCGAGTACAAACCTAGCGTTGTGGTTTCGCCCGGCAGTTTGTAGTTGGGCAGATAGAAATTAAACACCGTCGGCGAACTGACCGGGGCTTGCGCCATCCAATAGTTAGGATACTCATAAATTCGCCCGATGCCGCTGGTGACAAAATTGTTATTGCTATCTCGCGAATTCGCGTCATAAGCGCGATAAAGCTGGGTTAACCGCAGCAGCGGTTCGCGCACTTTGCCGGCATTGACTGCCGTAGGGCGGCGGGCTTCGGGGTCTAGCAAAATCGCTTTCACCACATTGCCCAAATTGCCGCGTGGTGCGGTGTTGAACACGGTCGCCACGCGGCTAATGTAGGCTGGTGAGGGGTTTGACGTCACCAAGCGCTGAATCAACAAGCGCGAAATAAACGGCCCGACGTTTGGATGATTGGCGACATTATCCAGCGCCACATTTAAATTCGAACGTGCAGTACCGCCGCTGGGAAGTATGCCATTGGCAGGCACCGCACCTGGATAGACCAGCAATTGCTTGGCGGCGTTTGGCAAAGGCCCGAGTAAGGAGGAATGAAAGCGTTCGCCAAATGGCGAGCCCTCACCCCAGGGCTTCATCGGCTCACGCCAGCCCGCGTGCAGGCGGTAGTCTTGCTCACCGATAACGGATTGGCTTTTGGTGTCGCAATAGTCCCAATACCACTGATAGCTGGTCGCCGACTCTGGCGGACGACAGGTGGAATAATTCCAGCCGGTAAATACGTGGGCAAAGCCGCGTATCGTTTCCTGGCTGTAGGTGGGCACTGGATTACCGCCGATGACCACCGGGGTACCGTCAAGATTGAGCTGCACCAAACCAATCGAAAATAGCTGCATGATTTCGCGCGCGTAATTTTCGTCTGGGCGGATATTGAGCGCGTCATCCGGTTTGCGGTTCATATGCATCGACAGGTAGCGTCCCATCGTCGGGTGCAAAGTTACATCGCCCAGCAAGGTTCGATAATTGCCAAACGCGTTTTCGGAAAGCTTGTCGTAATAGTGCGAAATCGCGGTTGGATTTCCCTCAATCGCGCCGTTTTGATCAGAAATAACGAAAATTTCGCTTAGCGCGAAAGCCATGCGCTGACGCAGTTGGTCGTTATTTGCAAACAAAGCGTTGCGAAACCAGCTCTCGGTGCGCTCGCCTTGAAACACTCGCACCTCTTGGCCTGCAGCAATCGCGGCATTAATTAAGCCATCTAAATAAGGCGTATGTTCAGTGCGCGTCGCGCCGAATTGCTGATCGAACCACGCGTTGTAGCCGATGCGCGCTAGATTCTCGATCTCGTTCAACTTCGGCCCGAACGTCGCTTGCTGCAGAAAACGCGAGGCCTCTTGGGGCGTGTAGGGCCCTTCTGCAGGTTCATCCATGCTGGCTTTAAAAATCTGATCAATCGGAATTTCGGCCCAAGCGGGCGCGCAGTTAAGCGCAAAAACAGTCACAACAACGGCGCTCTTCAGGAACGTCATAATTCACCTCGATAGTTTCAGCGCGAGAAATTTTACAGAATAAATAGTTGTAATAGTTTAGCTCTACCGGCCGGTATCGTCTTCAATTTGAGGCGGATTTGGCAAATCGGCAAGCCCATCACGTCTTTACGATCGCGTTCGCGGATAATTTGGAACACGAAAGCTGTTGAATTCACGCCGCACTCCTCTGCGCTCTGGCAATTTGCAACGCTGACCCATTTTAAAAAGAACCTAGATGAACTTGACGCGGCGTTTTCGTATCGGGATTTTATTTGTGCTTACCGCAGTTTCAAGCGCACTGCATGCCAATTCTTCCGGCTCACCCGTTTGCAGCGTTCCGACCATCCCATTTTCCCCTATGTCCAACACGCTTTCTAACCCCGTACCTACAGGTTGGTCGTTGGTAAGCGATGCGCGGTTCTACCGACCAGGCGTGCCGATATCCTTGCGGATACTCAATATAGATCTTTTCAAAAAAGTTAAAGGCGTGTTGCTTTGGGCGCAATTCGATGATTTCGCAACGCCAGCGGGTAGCTTTTTGATTGGGCCAGGTACGCCTTGGAAATACGTCTCACCAAGCCCAAGCGCGCAATGTCTACAGAGCTCGATAACCCACGATAATCCCACCCCCAAAATGCAATCGGACTTGATTTTTAATTGGACGCCGCCGGAGTTGGGAAAAGTCTATTTACAAGCTTTCCTCATTGAAGACTGCACTGGCAGTTGCCGCTCGAATCAGGCGCTAACGCAGACGCTTGAACTATTTGAAGCGATCACGATCAACGGCTTTGAGTAGCGTCAGCAATTAGTCTACTTCGCTCGAAATTGCTGGCAGAATCAGGCTTGATTTTTTAGGCGGAGTTTTTTAATGGCTGGTTCCAGCTTTTTTATGCTTTTAGACGACATCGCGACCCTACTAGATGATGTCGCGGTGATGAGCAAAGTTGCGGTCACCAAAACTGCTGGTGTGCTGGGCGATGATCTGGCGCTGAATGCGCAACAGGTCAGCGGCGTCAATCCCGACCGCGAACTACCGGTGGTTTGGGCGGTTGCCAAAGGCTCAATGGTCAATAAATGCATCCTCGTGCCATCGGCATTAGCATTAAATGCGTTCTTGCCCTGGGCCGTGACGCCACTTTTGATGGCGGGCGGCGCCTATTTATGTTTTGAGGGTGTAGAAAAATTAGCGCATAAGTTTTTTCATAGCAAACAAGAAGACGAAGCGCACCACCAAGCGCATTTGGCGGCGGTGGACGATGAGAATGTCGATCTAGTTGCGTTCGAGAAAGAGAAAATCACCGGTGCGATTCGCACTGATTTTATTTTATCAGCCGAAATTATTGTCATTTCGCTAAGCACGGTGAAGGCCGAAAGCTTTCTCAATCAAGTCATGGTGCTGAGCGCGGTCGCGATAATGTTGACAGTGGCGGTGTATGGCTTAGTCGCTGGCATCGTCAAAATGGACGATTTAGGCCTTTATTGGAATCGCTCAAAATCCGCGATCAAACGCAAGATCGGCGCGCTGCTCTTGCTGGCGGCACCGAAGCTTATGAAGTTTTTATCGGTAGCAGGAACGGTTGCGATGTTTCTGGTCGGCGGGGCCATTATTGTGCACGGCTGGCCGCTGCTGCATCACGCTTTAGAAAGCGTAGAACACCGCGCTAGCGCGGTTGCGGGGGTTGGTGCGTTTTTAAAACTGCCCGCAGGCATGCTGTTTGAGCTGATCATAGGCTTAGCGACCGGCGCGGTTTGTTTGGCGGGGTATATGTTGGGAATGAAGGTGCTGGGTAAAAGTTCAGCGCATTGATGGCCATTTAAATGTGCGTCAACGTTCGAAATTGGCGCGGCGGGGCACGGAAAATTTTGCGCATCAATCGACGCAGCGCTGCGGCAACGCGATAACCGACGTTTTCCGCCAGTTGAGCAATTGAGCAATTGCCTCAAAGATATTAGCGTACTATTTCACATGCATTTCGCATTACCCACACTTCGAATAACCACAGTTCAAGCAGGTCGAGCAACCGTCCATCAGCACCAACGCTTTAGTTGAGCACTTATGGCAAACGCTTGCACTTGCAGGAAAACTACCCGCTTCGGTGGCGACTGAATTCGCAGTGCTTAAAGACGCGTCTTTCTTCAGTTTTGCATCCCGCGCGTCTACTTCGGCGCGCTTTTTCGCGATCAACTCGCGCATTTCTGGGCTCAGATCGGTTTTGATCATGCCAATGCGCTTCATATGATCTTCAATGACTACGCCAAGTTCAGCCACTACCGAGGGCATATAAACGCCGCCGGCTTTGTAATAGCCGCCGCGCGGATCGAACACCGCTTTCAGCTCTTCAACCAAAAAGGTGACGTCGCCGCCTTTACGGAACACTGCACTCATAATGCGGGTTAGCGCAACTGCCCATTGAAAGTGCTCCATATTCTTGCTGTTAATGAATACTTCAAACGGACGGTGCTGCTCGTGTGGCGTGCCTTCGTTGAGGATAATGTCGTTAATCGTGACATACAGCGCATGTTCAAACAGCGGGCTTTTGATTTTATAAGTCGATCCCTCCAAGCACTCTGGCCGCTCCAAGCGCTCGTGCATCTGGATCACTTCAGCCATCGGCAGTTCGAGCGGCAGCGCTTTAGCTGCTGCGAGCTTTTCATCCGGGCGAACAACGGAATAACCTTTGATTTTTTTCGATATTTTTACGGCCATCGCAAGTTCCTCATTTATCGACGCACTAATTTTTGGATACAACTCAATTTTTTGGCGGTCAGCGCGTGCTAATTGCGCGCAGTTCATTGCCATATTGATAAAGCGCGGGCAACTTCAGGCCATCGCTCAATTTTGAAAACTCGACCAGATGTTTGAGTTGAATTGGCTCCCCGCCCGAATCCAACAGCACCAAATGATCGAGCTGGTAGAGCTTGCCAAGCTCCACAAGCACGGGCAGTAACTCATCGCGGCTGTAGGCTTTTCCACCAAACATAAATTTGTCTAGCCCGGTCGCAATCAATTCCGCGCGTACTTTGGTGCCCGCTGCGGGCGCTTGTTTGCCGCCAAGTGCCGCCATCGCTGCTGATTCTGCTTGACGGCGCGCGGATTCCATTTCCGCCCGCTGCGCTTCGCCATTACCGGTAGGCGTGTGCGTGGCACTGGGCAAAACTCCGCCAGATGCCTGCACTTGTGCCTCCAGTTGCGCATCGGGCTTGGGCGCATATTTTTCATTCAGTGCTCGAATTTCCGCTTCGTGCTCTGCCTGCGAGCGCGGACTGATAATCGTTTCAGCAACTGCAACTCGTAGCGTAAAAAAAACAAGCAACGCAAAAGTCGAAACTATTTTTATACTAGACATATGCGACTCCCGTAAAAAATCCAGCTTTAAAACTTACCGTAATAGCCTTCTTTCAAGGCGTCAAACAAATTTGCGGCGGTGTGCATTTCACCATCGTATTCGATTTGCTCGTTGCCCTTCACTTCTACGGCCGAGCCGTCTTCCAACTCGAACCGATACGTCGTGTTTTCCAAATCTTGCTCTTTCACAAGCACGCCCTGAAACGCGGCCGGGTTAAACCTAAACGTGGTACAGCCCTTCAGCCCTTGCTTGTGCGCATACAGATAAATGTCTTTAAATTCTTCATAAGCGTAATCGGTCGGTACATTCGCGGTTTTACTGATCGAGCTATCGACCCATTTTTGCGATGCCGCTTGGATATCGACGTGGGATTTTGGACTGATGTCATCAGCGGCCAGAAAATAATCCGGCAGGCGCTCATCGGTTTTCTCGCTAAACGGCATAGCTTTGGCGTTGATCAGTTCGCGATAGGCCAGTAGCTCAAAGGAATACACCTCGACTTTTTCTTTGCTCTTTTTACCTTCGCGAATAATGTTGCGCGAATAGTGGTGCGCAAAGCTGGGCTCAATGCCATTGCTGGCGTTGTTGCCAATCGACAAACTAATGGTTCCGGTAGGAGCAATTGAGCTGTGGTGGGTGAAGCGCGCGCCAACAACAGCTAGTTTATTAACTAACTCCGGCGCCACATCGCTAATGCGCTGCATGTAGCGGCTGTAGCGCGCATGCAAAACTTTGCCTTTGATCAAATCACCCAATTTGATGCCATCACGCAACATTTCCGGCCGCTTGCGCAGCATTTCCCCAGTCACAACAAAATCTTCCTCCATAATCGGCGCAGGTCCTTTTTCTTGCGCTAGGCTCGCCGCCACTTCCCAACCGGCAACCGCCATTTCGCGACTGACGCTTTCCGTGAAGGTCAATGACTCGGGCGAACCGTAGCGCATTTTGAGCATGGTCAGTGTTGATCCGAGGCCCAAAAAACCCATGCCGTGTCGGCGCTTACGGGTAATTTCATCGCGCTGCTGCGGCAGCGGTAGCCCATTTACTTCTACTACGTTGTCCAACATGCGGGTAAAAATACGCACAACGTCGCGATATTGTTCCCAATCAAACTCAGCGTTAGCCGTGAACGCGTTGCGGACAAATTTGGTCAAGTTCACCGAACCGAGCAAACACGAGCCGTACGGTGGCAAGGGCTGCTCACCGCACGGATTGGTGGCGCGTATCGCTTCGCACCACCAGTTGTTATTCATTTCATTGACGCGGTCGATCAAGATAAAACCCGGCTCAGCGAAATCATAGGTCGAGGTCATAATCATGTCCCACAAACCTCGCGCCTTCACTTTGCCATACACCCTGCAAGCAATCAGACCATCGTCGCGGCTGACGTAGCCAGTCGCCTGCGGCCATTCGCGCCAAAGCACTTGCGTGCGATCGTCAAGGTTTAAATCCGCGCTTTCTTTCAAATTAATGGGGAACACCAACGGCCAATCGGTATCGAGCTCAACTGCTTTGATGAAGTCATCAGTGATTAAAAGGCTCAAATTGAATTGGCGCAAACGGCCATCTTCGCGCTTGGCTTTTACGAATTCTTTAACGTCCGGATGGCTGACATCAAACGTGCCCATTTGCGCGCCACGCCGACCACCGGCGGAGCTGACGGTGAAACACATCTTGTCGTAAATATCCATGAAGCTCAGCGGCCCGGAAGTATGTGCGCCTGCACCAGACACGTACGCGCCCCGTGGCCGCAGCGTTGAGAATTCATAGCCAATGCCACAGCCGGCTTTGAGGGTTAACCCGGCCTCGTGCACTTTCTCCAAAATATCGTCCATGGAATCGACAATGGTGCCGCTAACGGTGCAATTAATCGTGCTCGTCGCTGGCTTATGTGCTAGCGCGCCGGCATTTGAAGTCACGCGCCCTGCCGGAATAGCCCCATGACGCAATGCCCAAAAAAAACGCTCTTGCCAATGTTTTTGTAGTTCAGGTGTGCTCTCGACTTCAGACAGTGCTTTGGCCACGCGTCGAAAAGTATCGTCAATTGAATGATCAACCGCGTCGCCATTTTTTGCTTTAAGCCGATATTTTTTGTCCCAAATATCATAAGACGCTGGCTGCATTGGAATTTCATGCGCCGAATGACGGGAAACGCTGTCGGAAACTAATTCAAGACGTGCTGTATTCATCTGCTGCAGTTCCTCCCGGAACAAATCTAGTACTTTGGTATGGATGTGTTGCCTAAGCAAAACACGTTGTCTGTAGCTTGTTTTGCCAAGGCAAAACACGATTTCGCTTCACTGTTTTGCCAAGGCAAAACATCTTATCTGTGGCTTGTTTTCCAAGGCAAAACACCTTCTCGTAGCTTGTGTTCTTAGCGCAACGTTGTGCAGAAGCATCCAATAAAGCTGAATCCATTCGGCGAATGTTGAGGAATTAGTTTTAAATTAGTCGCTTGAAAGCGCAAGTTAATGAATAGTCTTAAGTACTACATTTAGCCAACAAGCGGACGGCCCAACACAACATCTTGGGTTTTGCCAATTCTGGGCTGACAAATTTTCTGGGTCAAGGTCTTGACTTTTCGATACGATGCGCGAACCCACAGAATTGCACGTTTGTAATGAAAATTATTTTTTTGCTTTCGTTCAGTTACAAACTGAAACTTATGTTATGTT
>JAYTAO010000271.1:0-1562 GCA_043737435.1 Rhodanobacteraceae bacterium
GAATTTTGGCGGCCAAGCGTTTTAATTCGCAGTTATCTGAGCAAGAACACGTCGCCCTGCTGCGCGCGATGGTGCTCTCGCTGGGACAAAGGCGGCGGCCGGAACTGAATCGCTACATCATTAAAATGGACTCCTGGCATGTTACCCATATCGATTTAATGCAGCGTGCGTTTCCGGGCGTACCGTGGGTATTTTTGTATCGCGATCCGTTAGAAGTGCTGGTATCGAATCTGGATCAAATGGCAGGAGCAGTTCTACCGGGAGCTGCAGAACACCTGCCACCTGAAGTCGATTTATTGGATGCGCTCACCATGCCGCTTGAGCAATATGTGTCCTTAGTGTTGGCGCATATTTGCCGCGAAGCATTAAAGCAGCAACATAATCCGCTGGGTTTGTTCGTCAACTATCAATATTTACCGAACTTGGCATTGCCCAAAATACTGCAGCACTTGGGCCTTCAGACAAGTACGGAAGAATTAGCGCAAATGCAGCACCAAACAAGGTTTCACGCGAAACAGCCGAGCGCGACTTTCTACGCCGATAGCCAAAGAAAGCAGCGTGACGCCAGCGATGCTGCCCGAAGTTTCAGCGACGGCATTATCAAGCCGATTTACACGCAATTAGAAGCTATATCTTGGAAGCCGCATACGGCGCCCGCTAAGTTGAGTTCGTCATGACGATGGCAATCGCCACCCTACGCTTAGCTTTTCAGTTTGACGCCGAACGTCTCAAAGGCGATGTCGAAAGATTCGCAACCTCTGAATGGGTGCGCCATTTTAACGTGCATTATTTTGAAGGCGAGTGGAGCGGCATCGCCCTGCGGGCCATCCAAGGCTCAGCCACGCCGTTATTTTCCGATCCATTTGCAACGCAGGATTTCGCCGATACCCCGGAAATGGCGCGTGTGGCTTACGTGCCTGAGCTGCTCAGCGCGCTCAAGTGTCAATTGACTTCTGTGCGTTTTTTGAAGCTGAGCGCGGGCTCAACCATTCGGCGGCATAGGGACTACAAATTAAGCCCGGAAGAAGGTGAAGTGCGCTTGCATGTACCGGTGCAAACCAACGATCAAGTCGAGTTTATTTTGCACGACAAGCGCGTCGTGATGGCACCCGGTGAGTGCTGGTTCTTAAATTTCAACCTTTATCACAGCGTGCATAATCGTAGCGATCAAGATCGGATTCATTTGGTGCTCGATTGCGTAATGAACCCCTGGTTGCGGGCGCAACTCGGACTTGAGTGACGGAAAAACGCAACTCACGGCGCAATCTCGAGCCGATTACCAGCGCCGCTAAGCTCACGATTCATCGTAATCCATAGCTCCAAGTTCGATGTGCGCACAGAAGGAAAATAGTCCACATCTTGCACCAGCGTTAATCCGCGAAAACGCACTGTGCTTGGCAGTGCCGCGCTGGTCCAGTTTGAAATGATCAGCAGCGGCTTATTCAAGGTACCTGCGCCGACATTGAAATTCGCGTCCACTTGCAAACCGGCCGCTGCCAATGCAAACGCGCCGTACACATGATTCCAACCTGCAGGCGCATAGCTTATTTGATCGACCCGAT
>JAYTAO010000272.1:0-1562 GCA_043737435.1 Rhodanobacteraceae bacterium
CAAGCCAACCAAGTGTTGCACTTGGGCATTTCGGCAATTACCTACGATCCTTCCAAAGACACGGTGCGTCTGAACGTGCGCCCGGAAGCCGATTTGTCAAATATCCGCTTGATCGATACCACCAATTTGACCGACGCCGATGGCGCCCGTCAGCTGGGTTTAGAAGCCGCTTATTTGCATGGACCGTTGAAAATCAATGCCGAATATGTCGATGCCAGCTACAGCCGAAAAACTCATAGCGACTACTCGCCGAACTCTTACTATGTTTCTGCCGTGTATAATTTGACCGGCGAAAAATTTGGTTACGCTGCCGGTATTTACACCCTGCCGTTTGCCGATACCGAAGCTGGGCTCTGGCAACTGACCGCCCGTTACTCAAAGCTCAATGCCAATGATGGCGCGGTTTTGGGCGGCGAACAAAACAATTTAACGATGGGCGTCAATTGGTATTGGCGCGTGAACTTCAAGTTCATGGCGAACTACAACATGACGCGCAGCTCCAGTGTACGCACTGGTATCGACAACGATCCAAACATCGTAGAACTGCGCGCGCAAATTATGCTGTAGCGGTTTGATCGGTGCTTATTGCTACTTACCACCGCTTACCAAAACGTAAGTAGTGGTAAGTTCTTGCATTAGTGATGCGCTTGCTAGGTTCAATGCGGCGAGTCGACAGCCTTGGCTTTCGCTGCAGGCAATAGCAATGCTGCAATATCGTGATCCTCAACCAGATAAGTGCCGCGCTTTACCCGAGTGACGATTCCGGAGTCGCGTAATTTCTTTAGTGCATCGTTCAAGCTTTTTGGGTTTATCGTGGCTTGCGCCAGTTGTGTTGCCATTTCGCTGTTGGCTTTTTTCCCAAATATTTCGGCACCGCGCACAATCTGATTGAGCAATATCAATTCGATTTCTGACAAACGCGCCAAGCGCACTCGGGCACCGGCCATGGACTCCACATAGGCAAGTTGCAGCCGCAGATATTTATCGACATCTTTATCGGCAGCGTTATCCATCGCTGTGACCATTCCCCGAAATGGGGCCAAGCCTAGAATTAAGCGCATGAAAAGCGGCGAGTAATTTTACTGGTTCCACGTGCACACCGGCAGAAAAGCGCAGCCGATCAGAAAAAAATTTCGCAATGTCGTTGTCCGGCGCGGGAAAATCCATAATCGAGCCGTAACGGAAAAACGCCGCGCTGAAATCGTTGAACAAACGGCTCAAGCCATCCCGAGACGAGCCGGTTAATACTGGCCTTAATTGCAAACGCCCGTGTCGCTGTAACGCGGCGCAACGCGCTGGCAATTTCAAAATTTTCATTGGCAGCGGCTAAGGTTTGAATTTCGTCAATCATGAGCAAAATCGGCCGCTTCGATGCGGCGATCAATTGATCAGCCCAAAATGTGATGCGCGCGATCGCACTTGTCGAAGCAATAGATGGTTCGTTTGATTTCAACCCGACGTTGACGCCAAACGCACCAATTTTAGTGATTTTGTCATTGAAGCGACCGAGCAGCGCACCGTATTTAAGTAGTGGTAAGTTTTATGCAGATCACCGTCGAAGC